>DOMD01000024.1 GCA_003510525.1 Candidatus Omnitrophota bacterium | reverse complement strand
TAGAGAAGGGTCTCCGGCGGCTGGCCCAATATTTTTGATTTTTTAATGAGTTTGGTCATTGGCTATCCCCTTAAAACTATTTCCCTGACAAAAAGCGGCAATGAGGCATCGCGCCTTCCGTCAATTGCCGGGGTAATTATTTCTAATCCAGCGAGTAAAACCATTGATTGTCTTTTAAGCCGGCCCGGCGATCTTTATAATCCGGCAGGACTGCCCTGACTTTATCCCAAAACCGCCGGGAATGATTCATCTCTTTAAGATGGATAAGCTCATGGACCGCCACATAATCAATTATTTCTAAGGGAGCCATAACCAGCCTCCAGCTAAAATTCAAGCGCCGCTTAAGACTGCAAGAGCCTAAACGCGTCCGGGAACCGGAAATTCTTATACTCGCGTAAGGTAAATCCGTGATTTTAGAGAAATACTCCACCCTTTCCCGGATTTTTTCCCCGGCCCGGGCTTTATACCAGAGGATGATGTTTTCCCGGGCGCCCGCGAGTAAGCGTTCGGGCAATTCCAGGCAATCAGTCAGCTGTAGCGCCCCTTCGGTTATTACTCTTAAGCGAAAAACACTCCCTAAAAAATAAAAACTCTCGCCATCTATGAATTTCCTGTCCGGATACGCGCTTTTACGCCGCTGGAAAAACTTTTGTTTCTCTAAAATCCAGTTTCTCCTTTTTATAATTATATTCTCAATGTCTTCTTGAGAAACATGGCGCGGCGCGCGAACAACCAGCTTGGCCTCCCGGGTAATCTCTATCCCTACGGTACGCCTTCTTGATCTTAAAAATTTATCAATCTTGATCTCATCCATTAGCTAATCCGGCCATAAACATACCACGAACGATTCAAAAAAAGGACGGCTATATTTTTTAAATATACCGTCCCGCGAACAATTTAAAATGCCGCTTTTGGCAATAAGCCAGAAAGAAGAGACTGACAAAATCTTTTCTTTTAACGACCCTGGCCCTTGCGCTTTGAAAAGCAATCCTTGCAGTATACCGGACGCTCATCCTTGGGCTTAAAAGGAACTTCGCATTCCTTCTTACATTCCGCGCACACCGCCTTGTGCATCTCGCGCGGGCCTGTGCCGTATCCGCCTCCACCTTGTTGATATCCCATACTTCCTCCTTTTTAGTTTTGGTAAAAATTTCAGCTCCTGATTGAGCGATTATAGAATTTCCTGAATGAATTTCACGCGTTTCTTTATGCCGCGGCATCCTCATTCAAAACCTGCCCTGAATCCGTTTGGGCCGGCGCGTTTTTTTTATTCAGCTTGCTTATTCTCTTTTCCTCGTTTTTCTTCTTTCTGGCCAATTCTTTCTGATACTTTTTATATGAATAATTATCTCTTGCCAACGCGCCCTCCTTTTATCCCGGCCCATCCTGCTTACTTTCCATCTGGCTGAAATTATATCATAAAAACCGGTAAATGTGCAAAATAATAAACAAATAATGAGTCCGCCTATTCTCCGATGCCGCGGGCGATACAAAACTTTTTTTCTCCCGCTGACAGCCGGACACTGCCTATTTCCTGGCGGCTGAGGGAATTGCCGCTTGAATCCGAATTTATGACGGCTAAATTGTATTCTCCGGGCTCAAGCAGTAATCTGCAAATACGAATCTGGGAAGGCAATATCTGCCAGGAGCGCAAGTCAGCCTTATTGGTAATAAGATTAAAGAGGCTGCCGGCGACGCGAAAACCCAGGCCCGAGTTTTCTCCATATTCCTTTTTGACCTTTTTTTCGATTTCTTTTTCGGCAAAATACTTGGCGCCGGCACTCGCCGCGGCCTTAGCGATAACTCGCGCCTTTCTATTTTCTAGATTCTTAATGGCAATGGCGCCTATATCCTGGGCCAATTCCGTTTCCGCTTCAAAAGATGCCCCCTGATTATTTTTAGCCTCAAAGCGCGATCTTTGAATCAGAGGCTCGCGCTTTTTATATTGAGGAAAGGCCAAAGACACTATATATCCATCCGGCAGCGGAATAGGAATAGTGGTTTCTGTTTTTAAAGGAAGCACGCCATTATACTGTATAAGATATACCTCTGCCTTTTGGGTTTTCCTGGCCGGCTTCTCCATAAATTCCGCGGCGGCAAGGAGGTTCTCTTTCAATAATGAAGGAGGGTGCACATTATAGTTCTGGGCATAATCATCGCGATAAATTTCCAGCGCCCTGGAATAAGAGATGTAGGCGTCGTTATAACCATCACTACTCTTAAGCGCTCCATAAAGTATCCCCATCAAGAAACGGGCAAAGGCATCCTCCTTATACGCGTTTTTCTCATTCGGGCCGTAACGGTTATTTATCAAGCGCAATTTCAAGTCCACATCCCGCGCCTCCACCAGAGCCTCTTCAATATTATCCAAGAGGGAATAATTTAACGCCTGGAATATATTAATCATCACCCGCTCAAAATCTTCTCCCCGGTATGGCGCGGCATACTCATTAATCAGCCAGGTGCCGGCTATGCCGGTGGCGGATTTGGTATACAGCCGGTCGTATTCCTGTTTTGCTTTTTCAAAAATGTCAATACTCTGCCGATACTCTCCGGACAGATGCAGGATACCGCCTTTATTAAGCAGATAAAGAAGCAGATTGTTCCTGCCATACGACTTTTTATTGGAGTCAAGAAAGGAGGCCGCCTGACGGTAGCGGCCCTGAGTGAGGAAAGCGCGCAAAGATGATTCGGTCCTGATATAGGGCGCGCAGGCACAAAGAAATAAGGCGCAAAAAAGGGATCCCGCTATATACACGCGCCGCGGTAATCCCTTAAAGCGCCTGAACATTATTTTTAAAATCCGAAAGACCTTCTGGAAACGACTTTTTTAATCTCTTTCTGGCCAATCCAGGCCTTTTCATTAGTGGTTAAATCCACTAACTCTAAATTAACCTGATAGAGAATAACATATTTTCCGGAGATTTCATCCTTCACCGAATTAATACTGCCCTGGAGCATAAAATCCGCGCCGGTTTCTTCTTTTCGCGGTTTCACGGTTATCCTGGAGGCGTTCTCGGCCTGGTCCTGCTTCTCATCCCTGAGTTCCTGGCGCTGTTGTTTTCCCGCCACAAACTTGACCTTTCCGGAATTAAGCAGATTATTTTCCAGATCGCTCAGGAATAATTGAGCGTTAATATGCTCACTGGTCCTGTTGACGATCGCGCCCAAAATGATTACGGGCGGCTTGCCGTTACCGGCGCTAAAAACATCCACCCACGGCCGTAAAAGGCAATCCTTAACCATCTCCTCGGCAACCAGCCGGGAATCGGTGTCGTTCCAACTGCCGCTTAAGTCAACCTTCTTATTTATTTCTTCGCGCTTCACTTTCACCGAAGCACAGCCAAAACACCCCACGGCCAGAAAAAAAACCAATACCTGTATCATCTTCTTTTTTATGCCCATACCTTCCTCCTGGTAATTTTCCCTCATTATAACATAAGGGGTCAGCCCTCGAATTTANNCATAGAACGTCTTTTGCCTTCTTGACTTCATGACTGATTAAACTACATCATTCTGAATACCGCGGCTTGTCAATAAAATGGAGCTCTGCCTCGGCTGATGAGGATTCCGATTTTATAGCCGCGAGTATAAACCTGCCTCCCGCCTTGCGTTCAAGAACCGGACATTCGCCGCCTTAAGCTTCTATTTGCCGCTCTAGCCTTAAGAGAAACTCTCTCTGGGCTTCATTAATATGTCCTGACGGCCTTCTTTCTTTTATAACCGCCAGCGCTTCGTCGGCACCGATCTTATTCTTACGCATAAAATATGCCGCCAAAAAAGTAGTGGTCCTTCCATGCCCATTCTTACAATGAACATAGGTTTTGATATCCCTTTTAAGTATATCATCAAGCACATCCAAAGCAAGAATAATCAACTCCCTGGGAGGAGCTGTATCTTCTATCCAGGGAAACCAGAAAAAATATTTAACCCCCCGAGGATTATCCAATCTTTCCGCCTCAAGTGAGATGTCAGCAGAAACGCCCTTAGCGAGCAGTTCCATCTCAAAATGCGTTCGGCAGCAAAGATTATTGCCGGCATATATAAACTCTTCTATTTTATTGTAACTAAACACTGTATGCGCGTGTTCCATCTGCCGTATTTCATCTGGCGTCATACCCATAGAGCCTCCCTTCTTTTTTTAACAGCACTTTTGACTACCGCCTGTATCAGCATTTACTGACTTTTCAATAAGAGGGCCACAGGGAAAAGGCCCGTAGTGGATGCTTCTATTGCCAATAATCTTAAAATGTTTTCCATATCGGGTTTTACTCAACATAGAAGCCGTATTACCACAAACAAGCATCGGTTTATGAGTAATAAATATATGGTGGTCATCCAGCTGAAACCGATGAGGATGATATGGAATAGTTCCCTGGTAATAGGCTGCTTGCCCAAAGTCCTCGCAAAGATCCTCTAAGCCGTCCAACTTGAATGCGCGAATGGTCATAGAATAAAATCCGATATCGCCTACTTTAGCCGCAACCTCAGAATCGTCAATACTGATTTTTCTTTTCGACATAACGCGATAATCAAAACACCCCAATTCTCTGAGCATGCGGCGAAAATCTTCAATATACATTGCCCCGCCCAGGCATTCGCCGTAAAGCACCGGATCGTTTTTCACATCCTCCGGAACCCGCCTGTCAGCGAATACGTCTGAGAAATAGAGCTCTCCTCCCAGCTTAAGAACACGAAAAATCTCCGAAAAAACGCTGCGCTTATCAGGAGAAAGATTGATTACACAGTTGGAAATAACAATATCTTGAGAATTATCTTCGATGCCGGCTTCTCTCAAATCTTCAATATATCCTTTTTTGAAATCAACATTGCAATGTTTAAAGCCAAATTGTTTCATTTGCGCGTCTTTATATTTGCGCGCTATCTCCAACTGCTCATCCGTCATGTCAACGCCGGTTGCGAAACCGTGTTCTCCCGCTAACGCTGAGGCGATATACACATCGCGCCCCGTGCCTGAACCTAAATCCAAAACCCGGCACCCTTCCAATAGCGGAGGCAACGGCGAACCGCACCCGTAAAATTTATCTAGTATTTCGGACGCAATGTTTTTGACAATAGCCTTCATCGGCTCTGGAAAAGCCTCGGCCGAACAACAGGCGCTTGTCTTTAGGTCTTTTTGGCCTTTTAGCACCTTTCCGTAATACTCTTTGACGGTTTCTTGCGCAGAGGCGCACACCAAGCCATCCGCTTGGCTTGGGTGCTTTTTATCTTCTTCCGCGGTCACGACACANNGGTAATGATTTCCCGCCATTCCAATTTCTTCGGGCTTAATTTATCAATAGTCATATAGTTCCCTTTGATATCTTTAAGCCCATACCCCAGAGCAAGGTTGAAATCGCAGTCATATAATCTGCCGTCATATCCGGCACTTAAGAAAGTACGGCACATCAAGGTCTCAATGGTTTTAGGGTTAAAATTATCTTCCAGCGCGTTAGAATACTTCTCATATTCGTTATTTGCTTTCAAATAGTCCTTGAATTTTTTAATCGGCACATTGGTGATCGTCAGAAGCCTGTTAAATTCAATACTATAATTTTCCATTAATATCTTCTTGTAATCCTTCTCCAATGAATCCTGCGCTCCTGGCAGATATGCTCCCAAAGCGTTATATACCAAATCCATTTGCAGATCTTGGCGCTTCGTAAAACCTGTTTCGTTGAGCAGCTTTAACGCCCGTATGCTTTTTTCAAATACACCGGCACCACGTTGACGATCCACATTTTCTTTTGTGTAACAGGGCAAAGAACAAATAAGGTGCGCCTTATTTAACATTAAAAATTCCGGTAAATGCTCTTTCCCTTTCTCCAATAATACTGTTAGATTGGAACGCACAATAAGCTCAGTAACAAGAGGCCGAGCCGATTCCACGAAATACTCAAAACCGGGATTTAATTCCGGGGCTCCACCGGTAATATCTAAGGTTTTAATGTTATTTCCTTTTAGAAAGATGAGAATATCATTAATGACTTTTTTAGACATGATATCTTTCCCTTGAGGCGATGCCTCAATATGGCAATGCGCGCAGCTTTGATTGCACAGATTACCCATATTGGCTTGAAGCGTAGTTAATCCTCCTCGCCGTAAGACATCTTTTTCTATATCATATTTTTCAAGTATGCTTAAAAAGGCATTCATTCT
>DOMD01000140.1 GCA_003510525.1 Candidatus Omnitrophota bacterium | reverse complement strand
CTTCTTTTTGAGCGAAGCGAAGAAGGCGGCAGGGTCCGGGGTTTAGGCGTGTTTAAGGGAACGGTCCGGCGTTTTCCGGATAAGCTCAAGGTGCCGCATATGGGCTGGAATCAAATAAATATCAAATATCAAATATCAAATATTTCAAATCTTTTTTTAAAGAATATACCGGATAACTCTTTTTTTTATTTTTGTCATTCTTATTACGCGGCTCCTCAAGATAAAAATATCATTGCCGCGACCACGGATTACGGATTGGAATTTGCCTCAGCAATACGCAAGGATAACCTCTTTGCCTGTCAATTCCATCCGGAAAAGAGCCAGAGCTTAGGGCTCAAACTGCTTAAAAATTTTGTAGAATTGAAATAACAAAGTTTTTGTTTTGCCATTTGAATTTTGACATTTTCATTTAATCGATGCTTATCATTCCCGCGATTGACTTAAAAGACGGCCGGGTGGTCAGATACACCAAAGGGAGGTTGAATAAGAAGGTTTATTCTTCTGACCCGGTGAGCGCGGCCCTGGATTGGCAGGAACAAGGGGCGAAGTTTTTGCATCTGGTGGATTTAGACGGAGCTTTTAGCGGCACACAGAAAAACCTCAAAGTCATCAAAAAAATTATAAAGAAAATTAATATCCCGGTTGAGGCCGGCGGAGGGATAAGGGATTTATCGGCAATTAAAAAAGTAATTGACTGCGGCGTGAAGAGGGTGATTCTAGGCACCAGGGCGATTGAAGACGTTGATTTCTTAAGCCGGTCAATAGAAAAATTCGGCCAAAAAATCGCTTTGGGGTTAGACGCTTCTGGTCAGAAGCTGGGTTTACGCGGCTGGAGGAAGACCGCTAAAATAAGCCTTAAAGATTATCTAAAAAGTCTGGAAAATCTTAATTTAAAGACCATAATCTATACCGATATCAGCCGCGACGGGACCCTTTCCGGGATAAATCTCCCGGAGATAAAAAAGGTTTTGCGGTCGTCAGGAATAGATTTTATTATATCTGGCGGAGTTTCTTCCTTGGCGGATATAAAAAAACTGGCAAGCCTGGATTGTCTGAATCTTAAAGGGGTAATCGTGGGAAAGGCCTTGTATGAAAAAAGATTTTCTCTGAAAGAGGCCATAGCTTTAGTTCATAATCCAGGTCAAGGCTAAGGCCAGCGTAGGGACAGAACAATGTTCTGTCCCTACAGAAACCTTAGCCTCAGCCTTTTCATTTAACAATTTACGGTATTATGGGAGGGAAAAAATATGCGGATAAATAAAACTATATTATTAATTCAGGCGGTTTTGTTTTTGGCGGGGTGCGCCACTGTCTCTCGCAAAGAGCTGGATGAGGAAATTCAGGATTTACGCCGGCAGATGAGTTCGCTTTCTAACCAGGCTCAGCAAAAAGATGAACAAATCGCGTCTTTAGAAAGGTCATTAGGGGATAAATCTAAAGAGGAAAGCCTTCAGGCTCAACTTAAGGAAAAAGAGCGCTTGGCTGCTTCTTTGCAAGAGGCCCTGGATAAAGAGGCCAAAGAAAGGGCGCAATTAGCCGAGCGCTTAGATGCCTTAACCGGAAAATCTAAACCTACCCCTAATTCCTCTATTAAGCAGATTCAAATTGCCCTGCAGAACGCCGGATATGACCCCGGCGTCATTGACGGGCTGATGGGCAGCCGCAGTAGAAAAGCAATCCGGGATTTCCAAAAGGATAACGGCCTGGATATTACCGGTAAAATTGACAAGGCGACCTGGGAGAAACTAAGGATTTACCTGCACCGGAAAGTAAAATAAACCCCGTTAGAGATAGGCCGNNAGGCCGCCTTTAGGCGGCCGTCTATGGCCACCCGGTATCTCTAACGGGGTAAACCCCGTTACGTCCCGTCATGAAGGACGGAGCTTTCCCAGGGCTTCAACTTATTTACGAATGAACCAAAAAATGTCCTACTCCTGCTTGACAACCATAAAAGCATGGTGTATACTTTAAGTGTGGCGACATTTGTTGCCACATAAAAAGGAGGTTATTATGAGCGCGGTAATTGACTTAATAAAAGCAGAGCATGTAGGGGTAAGGGAATTAAGAGACCACTTGTGTGGATTTATGAAAGACAAAAAACCGGCCATAGTGGTAACCGAAAGAGGGCAGCCGGTAAGGGTAATTGTGTCTTACGCGAAGATGGTTGAACTGCTGGAATTCTTTGATGAAGTTTCAGATCCGGATACTATGAGGAATATCCATCAAGGCGTAGAGGCAATTAAACAAGGTTCTAAAGGCGCTTCTTTTTCGGGAACCTATAAAAAATATCATTCAGGGGGTCAAGCGGTAAAAGAATGAGCTACGATATTAGATATCCAACCCCAAGGCTGAAAAAATATTTTGACGAATTTCTGCAAAAAAGTATCCTTCATAAAAATCAGAGGAAAAAAATAGTAGATGAAGTAGATGCTCTCAGAAGCACTCCCAGGCCATTCCATAAAAAAGGATTTACGGAAATCAAACCGCCGATGCCTGCTTCTTATCATCTCGCGGAATACAGATTAAGAATTGGGGATTATCGGGTTTTGTATAATGTGGATGATAAGCAGAAAATCGTCTGGATATTAGATATAAGGATACGCGCGGAGAAAACTTATAAATAATGCTTGCCAAGAGAATTATCCCCTGCCTTGATGTTAAAGATGCCAGGGTGGTTAAGGGGGTTAAATTTTTAAACCTGAAAGACGCCGGGGACCCGGTTGAGATAGCCAGGAGATACGAAAAAGAGGGGGCGGATGAACTGGTCTTTTTGGATATTACCGCGAGCTCAGAAAAAAGAAAGATTATTTTAGAGGTAGTTCGGCGCGCCGCCGAAAATGTCTTTATGCCGCTTACGGTGGGAGGCGGTATAAGAAATCTGAGCGATATCAGGGATTTGCTGAATGCCGGAGCGGACAAGGTTTCCATAAATACCGCCGCGGTAAAAAATCCTCAACTGATCAGGGATGCTTCATCTAAGTTCGGAAGTCAGTGTATCGTGGTGGCGATAGACGCGAAATTGCATATGGCAAATGGCATATCGCATATGGATAAAAGTACCATAAGCTATAAGCCACAAGCCATAAGCAATAAATGGGAGGTATATATTAATGGGGGCAGAACACCTACCGGGTTAGACGCGCTTAAATGGGCGCGAAAAGCGGAAAAATTAGGAGCAGGAGAGATTCTTTTGACCAGCATGGATTTTGAANNTTAAGGCCGTAACGGCCGCGGTCCACATTCCGGTGATTGCTTCAGGAGGAGCCGGAGAAAAAGAAGATTTTTATGCTGTTTTGACTGAAGGCGGGGCCCAGGCGGCCCTGGCCGCGTCTTT
>DOMD01000077.1:5104-6050 GCA_003510525.1 Candidatus Omnitrophota bacterium | reverse complement strand
TATCCTATATTACCCCAGGCCGCTAGTTATTTCGGTTTTGCCATCGCGGTGCTGGCGGTAATTAACATCGTTTACGGCGCCTTTGTAGCTATGGCCCAGACGGATTTCAAGAAGATGGTGGCCTATTCCAGCGTCAGCCATATGGGCTTTGTAATGCTGGGCCTGGCGGCCTTAAGCCCGGTGGGTTTTAGCGGCGCGGCAATGCAGATGTTCAATCACGGGATAATCACCGGGGCCATGTTTTTATTGGTCGGGGTTCTTTATGACCGGGCGCATACCCGGGAGATGGGCGCTTTCGGAGGTTTGCGGGTAAACTTGCCGGTTTTTTCGGCAGTGTTGATTTTCTTTTCTATGGCTTCTTTGGGGCTTCCCGGCTTAAGCGGTTTTATCGGTGAATTTTTATCTTTACTGGGCGGCTTTAAAGCCTTTAAACTGCTCACCGCCATCTCGGTTGTGGGCATTGTGATCACTGCCGGGTATATCCTGATTATGGTTCAAAAAGTTCTCTTAGGGCCGCTGAACGCCAAATGGAAAGGCCTGAATGAAATCAGCTTTAGGGAATTAGTAACCGTTACGCCGCTTTTAATTATTACATTGGTTCTAGGGGTCTACCCCAGGCTGGCCCTGGATATTATCAATCCCGCCTTACAGGCGATTTTAAATAGTATGGGAGTGGTTTTGCCTTGATGAACTTATTGCTTGATTTAAAATTCATTCAGCCGGAGATTATTTTAATTTTAGCCTCTATTATTGTGCTGATGTTGGATTTTATATTTAAGTCTAAACGTTTGCTGGCCTATTTTTCCCTGTTTTCTTTATTTTCGGCCTTACTGGTTTTGGGCCGGGGAGCTGTATCGGCTCACAGCTTGTTTTCGGGGATGTTAGTCAGCGACCCCCTGGCTTTGTTCTTACGGATACTCTCGGTTTTTATTACGGCAATGGTAAT
>DOMD01000077.1:2900-4894 GCA_003510525.1 Candidatus Omnitrophota bacterium | reverse complement strand
TTTAAAGTGGCGATGGTGCCTTTTCATTTCTGGTGTCCGGATGTCTATGAGGGAGCGCCCACGCCGGTAACCGCCTTTTTCTCCGTGGGCCCTAAGTTGTTGGGTTTCGCGGTGTTATTAAGATTTTTGCTGGGAGGCAGTGCCTTATTCTACCAGCACTGGATGCATCTTTTGGGAATTCTGGCCATCGCCACTATGGTGGTGGGAAATCTAACCGCCCTGGCCCAGACTAATATCAAGAGATTATTGGCCTATTCCTCAATTGCCCACGCCGGCTATGCCTTGATCGGCCTGGTGGTAAATACCACTGCCGGATACATCAGCCTGTTCATTTATTTAGCTACTTATATTGTGATGAATTTAGGGGCTTTTGCCGTGGTAATCGCGGTCTCCAACCAGACCAAAAGCGATGAGATTAAGGATTACGCCGGCTTATCGGCAAATTCCCCTTATTTGGCCGCCTTGTTAAGTCTGTTTCTGATTTCTCTGGCCGGTATTCCGCCTCTGGCCGGATTTATCGGCAAGTTTTATATCTTTAGCTCGGCCCTTAAAGAAGGTTTTCTCTACTTAGCGATTGCCGCGGCAATCAACAGCGTCATTGCCGCTTACTATTATTTCAATATCATCCGCGTGATGTATCTACTTCCTTCTTCAGCCTCAGCCGTGAGAATTAAACCTTCCCTAGCCTTAAATCTGGCCCTAGTTTTAAGCCTGCTCCTGGTTTTAGCTATGGGCTTGTATCCCAAACCGGTTATAGACTGGGTCAGCACCGCCTTAGCCTTTCCCGCGCCCTAAAATTCATCCCAATCCGTTTATCACGCTTAACTATTTTCTCTCTATTTCCTCTCCCCTTACGGGAGAGGTTAGGTGAGGGGAAAAATTGCGAGTTTCCCCTGATAACTGGCTGGCTGCCCTAATTGTGATATTTTTATCGACAATGTAAATTGCTTCTGATAAACTAAGCGTATCAACCATAATTTTACTATTGCTTGCTTGCCGTTAAGCAGGCAAAGTTAGGGCTTAGGAAAGGTTAAAGGTTACAATATGATTTCGGTTAATAATGTATCATTACAATTCGGCCAGCGTAAGCTGTTCTCCCAAGTAAGCATTGTTTTTTCGCCGGGCAATTGCTACGGTTTGATTGGCGCCAATGGTTCGGGCAAATCCACGTTTTTAAAGGTTCTTTCCGGTGAAGTTGACTCGACTGCCGGTGAGGTTGTGGTTGCCCCGGGTAAGCGGCTCTCTACCTTAAGGCAGGACCAGTTTGCCTTTGATGAATATACGGTATTAACCACGGTGATTATGGGGCATAAAAAGCTCTATGAAATTATGCTGGCCAAAGACGCGATATATGCCAAGACCCCTTTTACCGACGCCGATGGGATGCGCGCCGCGGAGCTGGAGGGAGAGTTCGCGGAGCTTGAGGGTTGGAACGCTGAATCCGACGCGGCTAAGTTGTTAAGTGAACTGGGCATTGAGGAATTCCTGCATCCGGCGCAAATGAAAACGCTGGAAGCCGGGCAGAAGGTGCGGATATTGCTGGCCCAGGCCTTATTCGCTAATCCTGATATCCTGCTTTTGGATGAGCCTACCAACTATCTGGATGTTGAATCAAGTATGTGGCTGGAGGAATTTCTCTACGCTTTTGAGAATACCGCTATTATTGTCTCGCATGACCGGCATTTTTTAGATAAAGTCTGCACCCATATCGCGGATATTGATTTTGGCAAAATTCATCTGTATCCCGGCAATTATACTTTTTGGTCGGAGGCCAGCCAGCTGGCGGCGCGCCAGCGCAGTGAATCCAACAAAAAGATAGAAGAGCGGCGCAAGGAATTAAAAGATTTTATTATGCGTTTTTCCGGCAATGCCTCCAAGGCCCGTCAGGCCACCAGCCGCAAGAAAACCCTGGAAAAACTTACCATAGAGGACATTGAACCTTCTTCACGCAAATACCCCTATATCAATTTTGAGCCGGAGCGTGAGGCCGGCAA
>DOMD01000077.1:0-2885 GCA_003510525.1 Candidatus Omnitrophota bacterium | reverse complement strand
GCGGATAACGGCAGTTTTAAGTGGGGCTCTTCCACCAAGCGGGCATACTATCCCAGAGATAATGCCGCGTTCTTCAGCCGGGACCTGACTGTTATTGACTGGCTCAGGCAGTATTCAGCCAACACCGAACAAGAATTTATCCGCGCCTTCTTAGGCCGGATGCTTTTTTCCGGGGAAGAGTCGCTTAAGCCGGTAACGGTATTATCCGGAGGAGAAAAGGCCAGGTGTATGCTGGCCCGGATGATGGTTTCTCAGCCCAATGTGCTTATTCTGGATGAACCGACCAATCATTTGGACCTGGAAGCGATCACCTCTTTAAATAGGGGACTGGAGAAGTTCCGCGGAACCATCTTGTTTTCTTCTCTAGATCATCAGTTAGTCCAGACGGTAGCCAACCGCGTTATCGAGATTACCCCTAAGGGATATATTGACCGGGTGGACACCACCTATGATGAATACCTGGCTAATGAGCAGATAAAACAACAGCGCCATGAATTATACGCGGGGTCACAGTAGGGTCAGGCCTTGAATGTTGAATTTATTTTAACAATTATATTGTTCAGAATACAATACAGTAAGGAAGTGAGCTATGAATAAGATGGGTATAAAGTGGCTCTATCAGGAGCTGCCGGAGTTGATAACGAAAGGCATCCTGACAAAGGAAATAGCCGATAAGATGCGGCAGTATTACGGCGAGGTAAAAAGTATAAGTAAGACGACCGTAATGCTGATTATTTTAGGAACCATAGGAGCTCTTTTAATCGGCCTGGGGATAATCCTTTTGCTTGCCCACAACTGGGAGCAGTTTTCGCGATTTACCAGAGCCGTCCTTTCTTTGGTTCCCTTAGTCATAGGACAAGCCTTGGCGTTATGGGTTTTGTGGAAAAGGCCGCAATCCGGCGCGTTCAAAGAAGGCTCGGCAACTTTTTTGAGCCTCATGGTGGGAGCCTCAATAGCTTTAATCAGTCAGACCTATAATATCCCAGGAGACACAGGGACTTTTATTTTAACCTGGATGCTTCTTATTATTCCTTTGGTGTATCTTATGCAAGCGTCAATACCCGCGGTAATTTATTTAATAGGTATTACCGCCTGGTCCGGAACCCATGGGGATAACCCGGTTACGTCGGTTCTGTTCTGGCCTTTAGCGGCCATAACTATACCGCATTTTATCTGGGCTTTACGTCAAGAGATGTATGCCTTGCGCGCCGCCTTATTTTCTTTAGCTATGATTATCTGCGTTTCTTATGCCGCCAGTTTCAGTTTGGGAAAAACCTGGCCCGGCTCCTGGGTTATTATTTTTCCCAGTCTGTATTCTGTGTTTTATTTTCTTGGGCGATTAGAAGTTAACAAGATTACTACTAATTGGCAGAGGCCGTTACGTCTGATAGGGGCCATGGGGTTATTTATACTCGCGTTTCTATTTACCTTTCGTTATATCTGGCAGTATTTAGATGAGTATTCTTACATTACGAGTGAAAATATTGCCGGCATCAGCGCCCTGCCGGATTACATTGTAACTATAGCAATTATAGCCGGGGCACTATTGCTGTTCTATGATAAGGTTAAGCTTAAGAACATTACGATTTCATTGCCGGGGGCAGTTCCCTTATTAGCAATAATAGCTTATTTTTTTCGCGGACAGTCAACCATTTTACCGGTAATGATTTTTAATCTTTACCTGTTTATTTTGAGCCTGAGCCGGATGACAGCCGGTATTCGCGGCAATAATCTGGCGGTTGTGAATACCGGGATGTTGATGCTGGCGATACTCATTATCGCCAGGTTTTTTGACAGCGATATCAGTTTTATCATAAAAGGGCTGGTATTCATAATCGTAGGTATCGGATTTTTAGTTACCAACGCGATACTCGCCCGCCGAATGAGAGGTGCGAAATGAATCGCGGGCTGATTATCGGATTATTTCTATGCCTATCCTTTATCCAAATCACTACTCCTCTGTCCATGATTATAAGGCGGGAATCTGTGCTTAAGGCCGGCGCTCAATTTAAATTCAAGACCACGCCGGTTGATCCTTACGATGCCTTTAGGGGACGATATGTTGCCTTGTGCCTTGAAGAGAATTATGTTCCGGCCGTGAAAGAAATAAAATTAAGCCGGGGCCGGACGGTATACGCGCTTATCGCTGTAGACAGCCAGGGCTTTGCCGGATTTACCACGGCCGCTGTCGCCAAGCCGTCGGATAAACCGTATATTCAGACAAAGGTGCTATATGTCAGCGGTGATAAAGTATATTTAGATTTACCAATTGACCGGTATTATATGGAAGAAACTTCCGCTCCCGCGGCAGAAAGAATTTATCAGGAGCACGCCCAACGCGGCAAGCAAGACGCCTATGTTATGGTGAGGATAAAAGACGGTTTCGCTGTTATAGAGAACCTTTATGTCGGCGCCCAGAGGATTGAAGACGCCCTCAGGCAGGGAAGAGAAAGATAGATATGAGGTGAAAAATGGACTCAAAGGCGAAGAAAATGGAAACAGTTTCATCGGAAAATAGGCAATTCCCTCCGTCGCGGGCTTTTCAACAGCAGGCCTATATTTCCTCAATGGAAGAGTATACCAAACTCTATAAAAAAAGTATTCGCGATCCCGAAGGTTATTGGGAATCCGTGGCCAAGGAACTTACCTGGTTTCAGGAATGGGATAAAGTCCTGGATGAGAGCGGCGCCCCTTTTTACAAATGGTTTGTCAACGGAAAAACAAATATTAGCTATAACTGCCTTGACCGCCATTTAGGCGGCGCGACGGGTAATAAAGCGGCGCTGATCTGGGAAGGAGAAACAGGGGAACAGCGCACCCTTACCTATATTCAGCTCCACCGGCAGGTATGCCGGTTTGCCCATGCTTTAAAAAATATAGGTATT
>DOMD01000028.1 GCA_003510525.1 Candidatus Omnitrophota bacterium | reverse complement strand
CGGGCCAGTCGCATATAGACCGGGCCTTCTAAAGAAGCAATTTGACACAGGGCCTTTTTAGTTTCAAGCGCGTCTACCGGACAAATCACCCGGATATTCGGCAGGACCCGGGTAATAGCAAAATCCTCCAGGCTCTGGGCAGTGGCTCCGTCAGGACCTACGGTCAGGCCTCCATGAGAACCAATGAGCTTCACATTTTTATTATTATAGCACACCGAGAGCCTTAAGACCGAATAGGCGCTGGGAAGCAAAAAAGAGGCAAAAGAACAGACAAGCGGTATCCACCCCTCAAAAGTTAAGCCCACCGCCGCGCCCACTAAATCCTGCTCCGCGATGCCTAAATTAAAAAAACGATTAGGGAATTCTTTCTTAAAATACTCACAGCGGGTGGAATCTTCCAGGTCCCCGGATAAAACCACTATTTTATTGTTTTCTCTTCCTAATTCTACCAGGGCCTCGCCAAAGGCCTCGCGGGTGGACTTCATTTCCATTTCGGCTGGATTATCCTCCTAATTCCTCTAAGGCCGCCTGCCGTTCTCGCGGAGTCGGCAGCCGGCTGTGCCACTTGGCCTGGTTCTCCATAAAGGAAACTCCTTTCCCTTTAACCGTATGGGCAATGATAAAAACCGGTTTCCCCTTAATGCGGTCAAGGGCATCCAGGGCCGCGGTCAACTCTGAAAAATTATGGCCGTCAACCTCAATAACCTCCCAGCCAAAACTCCGCCACTTATCCGCCAGGGGCTCTTCATTTTTGATTTTAGAAACCAGGTCATTTTGCTGGATTTTATTCTGGTCAAGAATGGCGCAGAGATTATCCAATTTATGCTGAGAGGCGGTCATCGCGGCTTCCCAATTCTGTCCTTCCTGAATCTCGCCGTCACCCAAGAAGCAATAAACCCTGGAATCAGACTGCCGTAACTTTACACCCAGGGCTATGCCGCAGGAAACGGATAACCCCTGGCCCAGGGCGCCGGTAGAAAACTCAACCCCCGGCACACCGCTATACACATGGCCCTGCAGGCGGCTGTTTAATTTACGAAAGGTCTTTAATTCTTCTTTGGGGAAATATCCGCAGTCGGCCAGCGTTACATACAAAAGCGCGCTGGCGTGGCCTTTGGACATAATAAACCTGTCTCTCTGGCTCCAGGAAGGATTTTGCGGGTTATGCCGCATTTTATAATGATAAAGGCTGACCAATATCTCTACCCCGGAGAAAGCTCCGCCGATATGGCCGCTGCCTGCGTCGCAAACCATAGTTAAAATATCTTCGCGGTAGTGCCGCGCCTTTTCCTGAAAGGCGGTAATATCAAATTTTGGCATCTAAAAGTTTTTCTAACTCCTCTACTGTTGTCACGGGAAACTTACACACATAATTAGCGCAGACATAAGCCGTGGTCTTTCCTTCCAAGGGCAATTGACTGTTAAGAAAAGGAATAAGGCTCAATATCTCTTCCGCCTCTTTAGTTTGTGCCGGACGAAACGCGGCTACTTTATTCGGGATAAAACGCCGATAAATACTCTTAAGCATTTGTTTTGTTTCCGGAGAATCTGTCTCTGCGGCAATTACAATCTCATTAGCCGGACCTAAGGCAAAATCCAGGGCAATAAGCGCTTGGGTATAGGCATTAGGTATCTGTCTAATTTGCCCGGAGAAGGTCTTAAAAATGGTTTCAAGTTTGTCCTCTAATTCCTTGTCCATTAAAAGCCGGCCTAAACGAATCAAATCCAGGGCGGCAATAGAATTTCCCGAAGGAAGGGCTCCGTCATAAAGTTCCTTCCGGCGAAAAATAAGATTTTGGGTATCAGCGCGCGCGAAGAAAAATCCCCCGTCTTTATCGTCCCAGAAGAGCTGAAGCATCGTTTTCGTCAGTTTTCGCGCTTCCTTAAGATACCTAGGATTAAAGGTAGCCTGGTAAAGGTCAATCAGGCCGTGGATAAAAAAGGCGTAATCATCAATCATGGCCTCAATCGCCGCCTCACCATCGCGAAAGCGGTGTAAAAGCCTCGCGTCTTTTCCTAAGAGATTTTTCAGGATAAACCGCGCCGAATTCTCGGCGGCCAGACAATAACGCGGCTCATTCAGCACCCGGGAGCCAAAGGCCAAAGCCGAAATCATCAGTCCATTCCAATCAACCAGAATCTTGTCATCCAAATGCGGGCGCGGCCTTTGAGAACGGGCGGTAAAAAGCTTCTCCCTGAAATCGCTGATAATTTTTTCTGTCTCGGCCGGAGTCTGGCCAAAATTCCGGGCAGTTTCCTCCAGACTGCGCGCGATATAAAGGATATTTTTCCCTTGGAAATCTCCGGAGGGATCGGCTGAAACATTGCCTGGGGTAAGAACGCCAAAGTAATAATTAAAGATTCCTGCTTCGGTACTGCTTAAAATATTTGAGATTTCCTTTTCACTCCAGGCATAAAATGCCCCTTCTCTTTTTTCTTTAGGATTTTCCGAAGAGGGCGAATCCGCGTCCTCGGCCGAATAAAATCCGCCTTCAGGACGCGCCATATCCCGCAGGATATATTCAAAGATTTCTCTGGCGCTTTGAGCGTATTCTTTCTTGCCGGTGGCCTGGTAAGCCTCTAAATAAGCCCGGGAAAGGATGGCCTGGTCATAGAGCATCTTCTCAAAATGAGGCAGAAACCACTTTTGATCAGTAGAATAACGGTGAAACCCTCCGCCGATGTGGTCGTGAATGCCGCCTTTGGTTATTTCAGTCAGGGTTTTCTCCACCATCTCCAGCGCCTTAGCATCCCCTGTCCGCTTCCAGTATCTTAAAAGAAAAGAGAGCTGATACCCGGAAGGGAATTTGGGGGCCTGGCTAAACCCGCCGTATTCTGAATCAAATGAAGAATAAAAATGCTCATAGGCTTCTTTAAATATCGTTTCATCTAAGGAGGCCGCTCCTTCTGCTTTGGTTTCTAATTGTTTCTCCAGAAACTCAGTCAATTCCCGCGCGGAATCCAATATCTTTTCCTTTTGGTTTTGCCAGTTTTGGGCGATGGAACGCAGAACACTTCTTAAGCCGGGCCGACCCCATTTATCCTCGGCCGGAAAGTAGGTGCCGCCGTAAAAAGGTTTTAAATCCGGCGCCAGGAATACATTAAGCGGCCAGCCGCCGGAGCCGGTCAGAGCGGTTACCGCGTTCATATAAATATTATCTAAATCCGGGCGCTCTTCCCGGTCCACCTTAATAGGAACAAAATATTTATTCAGGATTCCGGCAATTTCCAGATTAGAAAAAGACTCCTCTTCCATTACATGACACCAGTGGCAGGTGGAATAACCGATAGAAAGAAATATCGGCTTATCTTCCTTCGCGGCCTTCTCAAAAGCTTCCCGGCCCCAAGGATACCAGTCTACCGGATTATGGGCGTGCTGCAGCAAATAAGGGCTTTTTTCTTGAAGCAGACGATTAGTAGAAGGGCTATTTAAATTTTGCTCTTTTGAAACCATATTAGAACACCCGGCGGATAGAATAACTAAAAAAGTAAGGAAATATTTTTTATTGGATTCGCGCTTCAGCAATTTAATTTATTCAATTTCCCGCGGCCCAGAGCGCAGGCGTTTTTTTTCCGAATGGCGGCGCTTAACCTCCAGAACTTTCAGCTTCGCCTTCCGGGAACGCCGGCGCTTCTGGCGGCGCAATTTCTCAATACGCTGTTGTTCTTCGGATAATTTTCCTAAGACCAGGCTTTCAATCTTG
>DOMD01000103.1 GCA_003510525.1 Candidatus Omnitrophota bacterium | reverse complement strand
TCCTTTAGGTAAGGTTAAAGAATTTGTAGAAACTATCTGCCCCAAATGCCGGAAGAAAGCCCGGCGGGAAACTGATACTATGGCTACCTTTTTTGACTCTTCCTGGTATTTTTTGAGATTCTGTTCGCCCCGGGATGAAAATAATCCTTTTGACATTCGGGAAGTCAAATACTGGATGCCGGTTGACCAATACATCGGCGGGATTGAGCACGCCATCCTGCATTTATTGTATTCGCGTTTTTTTACCAAGTTCTTCCAGGATTTAGGAATGATAGATTTCAACGAACCCTTTAAATCCCTGCTCACCCAGGGTATGGTTTTAAAAGATGGGGAGGTAATGTCAAAATCCCGGGGCAATATTGTTGACCCGGATTCTATAATCCAGAAATACGGCGCGGATACCTTAAGATTGTTTATCCTTTTTGCCGCTCCCCCGGAAACCGAACTGGAATGGGATGACCGGGGGATAGAGGGGGCCTTTAAATTCTTAAACCGTCTTTGGCGCATCCAGGATAATTTAAAAGAAAAGGCCGACCTTCAAGTATATCGCGCTCTGCATAAGGCCATCAAAAAGGTGAGTGAGGATATTGAGGCTTTTAAGTTTAACACCGCTATCGCCGGGCTTATGGAGCTGGTCAATGCTATATATCAGTCAGGAGCGGATAAAGAGGTTTTCTCCCAGTTGGTCGTCTTAATTTCTCCGATTGCCCCGCATTTTAGCGAGGAGCTCTGGCAGAGTTTAGGCCACAGTGAAAGTATAACGCGGGCGGAGTGGCCGCGAGCCGATGAAAGCCTGCTGACAGAAGAAAATATCACCGTCGTAATTCAGGTAAACGGTAAACACCGGGGCACTATCGTGGTCAGTAAAGACCTCGCGGAAGAAGAATTAAAACAGCGCTGTCTGAATGAGCCGGGAATAAAGAAGTGGATTGAGGATAAATCGGCAAAGAAAATCATCGTGGTTCCCGGTAAATTGGTAAACATAGTAGTTTAATGCTTAATCTGACCCGCCAGGAAAGACAGGTCTTGTTGTTTGTGGGANNGAGAAAAAAATAAACCCGAATAAAGCCAGCCTGGAAGAATTAATCCGCCTGCCGGAGATTGGCCCGGTCCTGGCCGGAAATATCATTGAATACCGTAATTATAACGGTGGATTTAAGAGCCTTGAGGAACTGCAAAAGGTCCAAGGCCTTGGCCCTAAGAAACTCGAGCGGCTTAAAGATTACCTTAGCCTGGAATAAGGGAGGATAAATCTCCATAGTAACCTTTATCGCGATTTCTTTTGCCCTGGGGATATTGGCGGGTAGTTTCACCAATATCCACTTTTTGACCTGGCTGGTTTTATCCGCGGCCTGGCTTTTAACCGCTTTTTTATCCGTAAATAAGAAGGCGGTTTTTTTCTGGGCTTTTTTATTGTTTTGCCTTTCTCTGGGGGCAATGCATATCCGGAATTATGATTTATTGCCGCCGGAGCATATCGGTTCTTTGAAGATTAAGGGAAGCCTGGCCGCGCGGATTCAAGGGATTGTGGATAATGATCCGGCATCCACTCGGCGCAAGACCAGCTTTCACTTCCAGGCTAAAAAACTGATTATTTCGAACAAATCTTATCCTATTCGCGGAGAGATTCTGGTTAATGCCTTTGGCCGCCACAATTTTTATTATGGCGATGAGCTGATTTTAGAGGGATCCCTGCATAGGCCTTTTAATTTTAGCGCGAGTTCAAGTTTTTCCTACCCGGAGTATCTGAAAAGCCAGGGGATTTATTATATCCTGGAGGTGGGTAAAGAAAGGGAAATTATCTTCTTAGGCCGGGATAAGGGGAATTTATTTATTTCTTTAGCTTTTAGGATTAAACAGCGGCTGAAGGGAATATTCGAGAAACATCTTCAGCCGGCAAACAGCGCGGTGTTATCGGCGATAACCCTGGGAGACCGGCAAGGACTTCCGGCTCAAGTCCGGGAGGATTTTATCCGCACCGGCACCGCCCATATCATTGCCATCAGCGGTTTTAATGTGGGGATAGTGGTTTTTACCGTTCTCTTTTTATTGAAGGCCCTAAGGATAAAACGCAAAAGCCGTTATCTTCTGGCTATCCCAATCTTGTTTATTCATATGTGCGCGGTAGGGGCCCAGGCTTCGGTAGCCAGGGCTACGCTTATGGCGGTAGTGGTTTTAATCGGATATCTGCTGGAAAGGGATACGCATATCATTAACAGCTTAAGCCTGTCCGCCCTGATAATCCTGGGTTATAGCCCCAGACAGATATTTGACATCGGTTTTCAGCTTTCTTTTGTCAGCGTTTTAGGAATCGTGTTATTATCTCCCCGGATTATTGGCTGGTTTAAATTAAAACCCAAAACAAGCCCGGCAATCAGGTTTATGGTAAACAGCCTGGCGGTTTCTCTGGCGGCCTGGCTTTCTACTTTTTGGCTTATCCTATATTATTTCCGGATTGTAACGCCCATAGCCATATTGGCAAACCTGATTATCGTGCCTTTGGTCAGCCTGGTGATAATATTGGGGTTTATTCTTTGTTTATCGGCACTGATTTGTCCGGCCATAGCCTNNTTTTATATAGGAATGTAACAATATGGTAAACAATAACCTATTGATAAGGAAGCGTTTTCCTGAAATCGCCTTACGGGCCTTGAAAAAGGCAAAATGTATGGTATACTTTAGTCATAATGAGGACATTTTTGCAAAAGACAAAATTAAAACTTTGTCAAACTACCATATTAAGTCTACTGTTTGTTTTATCTCCCCTGGTATTAGCGGAAGAATCATATCTCCAGCCTGCTATATCAGCTAAAAAATTAGACCCCGCGAGTTATGTCCCCGGCCAGTTGATAGTTAAGCTGAAAGAAGGCAAGACTACAACTGACTTGCAAGAACTAAATTCCAAATATAAAGTAAGCTCTATGGAGGGGGTATTTAAAGACGCCCCTAATCCGGAAGTTGTCCTGTCCGGCCTTAAAGGGGATTTGGCTAAGCTTAATGTTGAGCATCAAAGCTGGTATTGGCAGTTAGATAAAGACTCTTCGGAATATAAGGATTATCAGCAAAGGATAGAAAAGGATAAGGAAGAAATCCGGGGAAAGATTAAGAGACAGGAGGAACTGATCTTGCGCCTGGAAAAGAGGCAGAAGCGCGCGCTTAACAGCGGACAGGCCTCTTCCAGCCCGGAAAGCATTTATCTCTTAAAGACTCAGGACTCGGATGCCGATATATCCCAAATGACGGCTGATTATGAAGAGAGTCCGGCGGTGGAATACGCCGAGCCGAATTATATTGCCCATATGAGTATGACCCCTGATGACACTAAATATAGTCAACAATGGGCGCATCAGAATACCGAAGCTGAAAGCGGATGGGAGATAAATACCGGAGATTCGGATGTGATTATCGCGATAATTGATTCCGGGGTGGATTATGACCACGAGGATTTAAAAGACAATATATGGAAGGATGGCGATGGCAATCCGGGCAAGGATTTTGTGGATGTTAATACCAGCGCTACATTAGCGGAAGGATATGAATGGGTTACTGGAGAAGATTATTCTGGAGTAGATTACGACCCCAGCGATTATCTGGGACACGGAACCCATGTGGCCGGAATTGCCGCGGCCAAGGGTAATAATAGCGTGGGTGTGTCAGGGGTATGTCCGAATTGCAAGATAATGCCTCTAAGGGCGGGCTTTGCCATAAAATATAATGGCATAATTGAAGGAGCTTTGGAAGAAGTGGATATAGCTAATGCCATTACTTATGCCGCGGATAGTGGGGCGGATGTGATAAACATGAGTTTCGGGGGGGTGTATTCAGAAACTGAAAAGGAAGCTATTGATTATGCCTATTCTAAAGGGGTAATTCTGGTTGCCGCCGCCGGCAATGAAAATAGCGAGGATACGGATAGGGAAAAAAGCGGCAGTTATCCCGCGGCCCTGGATAATGTGATTGCCGTGGCCGCGACTGTCAAGGATGACACCAGAGCCAGTTATTCTAATTACGGCGACTGGGTGGATGTCTCTGCTCCCGGAGGCAATAGCGATAACGGGATACTTAGCACAGTCCCTACGGATGCTCTCTGGGGGGATTCGTCCGGATATTCTTCTTCTTGGCAGGGGACATCTATGGCCTCTCCCTATGTTGCCGGATTGGCCGGGTTGATTATCAGTCAGTATCCTGATTATACCCAGAGTGAGATTAAGGCTAAAATTACCTCTTCAGCTGATAACATAGACAGTCTTAATTCCGGATACTCCGGGAAATTGGGCTCAGGCCGGGTAAATGTCTTTAACAGCCTGCTTGCCGATGAAGATCCTGCCTTTGAGATTGTTTCGGCCGCGGTGAGCGAATCTTCCGGAGACGGGGATGGGATGGTGGAAGAGGATGAAGAGGCCAGCCTGACTGTGGAAATCAAGAATACCGGAGGCGACGCCTATTCGGTGCAGGGCACCTTGAGCACAGAGGACTCGGATGTGGATATAAGCGCATCCTCTTATGAATACGGCACAATTAAGAAAGACGGCTCTTTGAGCAATTCCGCCAGCCCTTTTAAGTTTAAGGCGGTTTCTTCTTTTACCGGGGAGAAGATAGTGGATTTTTCTTTAACCCTGACCGCGCTGGGCAGTGATGATAGAACCCTGAATATTCAGACCCACTTAGGGATAAAGAAGCTTAATTCCGCAAGCGCTAAGGACGCCCTGGAAGAAAATCGCCCGGCCATATACGGAGATAGGATTATCTGGGCCTACAAAAGCGGGGATTATTACGAGTTGTATTCTTATGATTTAGAAACTAATCAGGAAGAAAAACTTTCCTTTAACTCTTCTGAGCAGGCTAACCGGAGGCTTCCTTTTCTTTCCGGAAGCAAGGTGGTTTTCTATGACAGCCGGGACAGCGAAACTTCTTACAAATACAAGTGGCCGATTTATGCTTATGATTTGGACAGCAAAGAAGAGACCCTGATTACCGGCGAAACCGAAACCGACAAATATTACCTTTCTATCTCCGGGAGTAAGGTTGCCTGGTTTGAGGATTTAGACGGCGATAGCGGAACGGTTTATCTGTATGACCTGGATAAGGAAGAAAAGCAGGCGATAAATTCTGCTGAGTCTTCTCCTTCGGACCCCGCGATATCCGGCAAGAAGATGGTTTGGCAGGATAAGCGCGGCGGCAGTGATGTCTATGTATACGACTTAGAAAGCGCTGAAGAGTTAAAAGTCAACCCGGATACCAGCGATTCGCCTTACAGCCCGCGGATTTCCGGCAATAGGGTGGTTTATTTGGACAGCCGCAACAGCCATACCGATGTCTATCTCTATGATTTGGATTCTAAAGA
>DOMD01000127.1 GCA_003510525.1 Candidatus Omnitrophota bacterium | reverse complement strand
AGCGGCAATTTACCCTGCCGATACCCCTCGGTTCTGGCAATCTCTGCTCCTCCGAGCCGGCCTGAAGCTGAAATCTTAATACCCTTTGCCCCCGCTCCCAGGGCCTGCTCAATCGCCCTCTTCATCGCCCGGCGAAACGCGATTCTTTTCTCAAGCTGGAGAGCGACATTCTCGGAAACCAGCTGAGCGTCAATAGCGGGATTTTTTACTTCAATTATATCAACGGCTATTTCCTGTTTAATCAAAGCTAATAAATCCTGGCGCAGCCTTTCAATATCCTGCCCATGNNCTGCCGATAATTAATCCCGGCCGCGCGGAATGTATCTTTACCTTAAGTTTATCTGAAAGCCTTTCAATTATAATTTTGGAAATAGAGGCCTGCTTAAAACGCTTCTTTATAAGTTTACGGATTTCAAAATCCTGCTGGATAAATTTAGGATAATCCCGCTTCTTGGCAAACCAAATACTGCGCCAATTTTCTATATAACCTATTCTTAATAATAACGGACTTACTTTATNNTACTTGGCTTTAAGGTCTAGCTCTATATTTATATGGCTGGTGCGCTTGAGTATCTTTGATGCCCGGCCAAAAGCCGCCGCCTTAAATCTCTTCCACATCGGACCCGCGTCAGCGTTAATTTTAGAGATATATAGCTGTTCCGGAGAAAAACCCTTAACCTTGGCGTTAGCCGCCGCTGATTTTAAAACCTTTTGGATATATCCCTTGGCGCGCTTGCCGATATTAAGCAAAATTCCTTCGGCCTCTATCACGCTCTTTCCCCGCACGCAATTCATTACCTCTCTGAGGCGGCTGGGCGATATCCTTATAAATTTAGCGCTTGCTTTTACTAACATTTCAGGTTCTTTCTTGTTTATATTGATTGAAGGAGCCTGATCAGGGCCATTCAATCAATTGTTATAACTATATCATTTTTATCAAGTTACAGAATATTTATCAATTTAAATAAGAATGGCCCACATTTTATGTTTTTTCCGCGGCTTTCTTGGCCTTTACGCCGCCATGCTTCCTGAAAATCCTGCTGGGAGCAAATTCTCCTAATTTGTGTCCCACCATATTCTCCACGATAAATACCGGAATATGCCTTCTTCCGTCGTGCACCGCGATAGTCAAGCCCACAAAATCCGGGCTTATGGTAGAACGCCTGGACCAGGTCTTAATCGGCAGGCGTGAACCACTGGACCTTGTTTTTTCTACTTTCTTTAATAACTTCAGGTCAATATAAGGACCTTTTTTTAGTGATCTCGGCACAATAACCTCGCTTCGCTCGTATAGTTTAGTTCACGGTTGACAGTTCACAGAAAATATTTTTTTGCTGTCATCTGTGAACTACGAACTATCTATTTTCTTTTTTTGGCGATAAATTTATTTGAATACTTGTTTTTATTACGGGTTTTGTAACCTTTTGTTGGTTTGCCCCAGGGAGTAACCGGATGCGGATTTCCTTGACCGGATTTACCTTCACCGCCGCCATGCGGATGATCAACCGGATTCATTGCCAAACCCCTGACAGTAGGCCGTATTCCCAACCACCGGCTTCTGCCTGCCTTACCTATGACTAAAGACTCATGATCTATATTAGAAACCTGCCCGATAGTAGCCCGGCAGTCTAAATTGATAAACCTTACCTCTCCGGACGGAAGCCTCACCTGGGCCATATCGCCTTCTTTTGCCGTAATATTGGCCAGGCTTCCCGCGCTCCTGACTATCTGGCCGCCTTTCCCTTTGGTAAGCTCCAAATTATGAATAGGAACCCCCAGAGGAATATGCCTTAAAGAAAGGCAATTGCCCGGTTTTATTTCTATTTCCGGTTTATAAGAACTTACAACCTTATCTCCAACCTTTGTTTCTAAGGGAGCGATACAATAACTTTTTCGGCGATCCGGATATTCAATTAACATTATTCTGCTTGAACGGTTAGGATCATACTCGATAGTTAGAACCGTGGCGAATTCATCAAGCCGGCCGCGCTTGAAATCAATCAAGCGGTACATCCGCTTATGGCCGCCGCCGTGATGCCGAACAGTTATCCTGCCGTAGACATTTCTTCCTCCGCTTTTCTTCAGCGGCCTTAACAACGGCTTATAGGGCTCATCCGCGGTCAGTTCTTTAAAATCGGAAGTATGCGTCCACCTTAAACTCGGTGTGGTCGGCTTATGTTTTTTTATACCCATTTTCTTAAATCAGATATCAAAAATTCAAACCTAAATTTAAAATTTTTACTTTCGATTTTGATTTTTGATTTTACTACGTGGTTTCTATTTTATTGCCTTCTTTTAAGGTAACCAAGGCGGTCTTCTTATCCGGCTCATATCCGGCCTCCCGGCGCACTACCCGCAGCTTTCCAGGAGATATCAGCGTGTTAACTGAAGAAACCTTCACCTTATAAATTTCTTCAACCGCTTTTCTTATTTGAACCTTATTCGCTCTTTTATCGACGAGGAATAAATATTTTCTTGCCGGTTCTAACTGAGTTGATTTCTCTGTGCGCAACAAAGTTTTAATTATATCATACGAAATATTATTTGTCATCATTTTTTTTAATTATTTTCTAAGCGCTTGTTTAATAACCCTAACGCCTCTTTTGTAAAAATAATCTTTTTGGCCTTGAGGCAATCAAGCGCGTTCAATCCTTGCGCTAATGCCGACTCAACATGTACCATATTTTTAATCGCGAGCTTCAGGTTATGATCGGCTCTCGGTAAAACCAAAAGGGTTTTCTCTTTTATCTTAAGATTATCCAATATAGTTTTAATCTCCTTAGTTTTGGGTTTTGTTATTTCCAGCTTTTCCAAGACTAAGATATCGCCGGTTGAATTCTTTTCATTCAAGGCTGAACGCAAAGCGGCATTCTTAAGTTTTGCCGATAGAGTATAATGAAAATCTTTCGGGTGCGGACCAAAGACAACTCCTCCGTGCCTCCATAGGGGTGAGCGGATTGAGCCGGCCCTAGCCCTGCCTGTTCCCTTCTGTTTCCAGGGCTTCTTGCCGCCGCCTGAAACTTCACCGATTGTCTTAGTCGAGGCCAACCCGCATCTTTGATTGGCCAGATACATCGTGACGGCTTGCGATATTGCCGCGGACTTAAGCGGACCATTAAAAATTGAAGGAAGCTCTTCAATCTTTTTACCCTGCATATCATACACTACTAAGGTTTCTGATATGTCTTTTTTATCTTTCGATTGTCCTTTTGATTTTTGCATTTTGATTTTTTCTACCACACTTTCGTTGGCGAAATGCGCCAATTTTTGTGGTGAGAGTTTTTATTTTTTAGCCGCGGCCTGCTTCTTGGCGTCTTTCTTTCCCGCCTCAGCCTTCTGTTCGGCAATTATAGGCTTAATTACCTGACGCTTATGTTTAGTAGTCTTACGGATAACCAGATAATTATTTTTAGGCCCCGGCACAGCTCCCTTTAGAGCCAAGAGATTATTCACGCTGTCTACCTTTGCCACCTTAAGACCGAAGACAGTAACCTTATCATTTCCCATATGCCCCGGCATATGATGCCCTCTGAAGACCCTTCCCGGAGTAGTGCTGGAGCCGATTGAGCCTACCCGGCGATGACTGGTTGAGCCATGGGTCTTAGGCCCGCCTTGCCAATGCCAACGCTTCATCCCGCCCTGAAAACCCTTGCCGATGGAAACCCCGATAACATCTACTTTCTCACCAAAAGTAAACATGTCTACCTTCAGCTCTCCTCCTAAAGTATACTCTTGACCGGACAGCCTGGGGACTTCTTTCAACATCCTGCGCGGCGTTACTCCCGCTTTTTTATAGATACCTAACACCGGCTTAGTTAAATATTTTTCTTTAACCTCATCAAAACCTATTTGAATGTTCCTATCCTTAATTGCCACAATCGGACATGGCCCGGCCTCAATTACCGTAACCGGAGTTAACTTTCCCGACTCATCGTAAATTTGAGTCATCCCTATTTTTTTACCGAGAATATAATTAGACATTTTATTTTCGCTGAACTATGCAGAACTTTACGCACAACAACGCGATATAGGTTACGCGTAGTTCCGCGTTCTGTTCCGCGAAAGTTCCGCGTTTATTTTAT
>DOMD01000092.1 GCA_003510525.1 Candidatus Omnitrophota bacterium | reverse complement strand
AACAGCTCCAAATCGTAAATATCCGGCCGGGCGTTGGCCGACCAGGTGATTTTTAGATTTCTTTTTAGAAGTTCAGCGCAAATGGCATAGGCGCGTTCCGGGTTAACCGTAAAGGTGTCATCCTCAAAGAAAAATTCGCCGTATTTAAGCAAGGGAAATAATTTTAAATCATATTCTATCTCATCAACAATATTTTCCGGAGAACGAAACCGGTATTTATGTCCAAACATTAACTGCGGCCATTGACAGAAGGTGCATTGATAAGGACAGCCTCTGCCGCCGATAATATCAATATAAGGATATAATCTTCCGGCGTCAAAATACTTCATAATATCAATTGATTCCCAGGAAGGGAAGGAAAGGCTGTCCAGGTTTTCAATGGTTGGACGCGAAGCGGTGAATTTAATCTCTCCGTTATTCAAATAAGCTATTCCCTTAACTGCGTCTAAATGGGGAAAATTTCTGATAATATCGCTTATAGTGTAATCAAATTCTCCCAGAGCAATGACATCAATATTTCCTTGCCCTGATTTCAGGGTTTCGGAAGCTAAGGCGGTGGCGTGAGTGCCGGCCATTATCACTTTACAGTTTGAAACAGTTTTGCAGATTTTGGCGCAGTTAATATCGGAAGATATGGAAGGCGTGGTGGAATCAAGAACGATGAAATCAGGATTTTTCTCCCGCGTCAGCTTTTCTAATTTTATTTTGTCCCAATTATTGGCTACAAAATCATATAATTCAACATCAAAGCCGTCCTTTTTTAAAACCGCCGCCGCGTAACAAAGCCAATCCGGAGGCCGTATCGCCCTGCCCCGGGTTTTAGCCGGCCAGCGTTGGCAACGGCAGTATTGCGGAATAAACGGTTGGTTGATAACTAGGGTTTTCATTGTCTCAAATCCCACTCTTTCTCAAACCCGACATGCGAATTTGGGGAATAGGATACATCATAGATAAAGGCAATTTTCGTATAATAAGAGAAACAGCCCCGCGGGGATTATCAGCTTCTTGTCTTGTATGAGCAAGGTATCTTTTGAGATAATGATGCCCTTATTACTATTAACCTTATTTAGAAGATGAAAATCTTTGAGGGTTATTCCGTCTTTATATTTTACCTCGATAGGAAGCAAGGTATTATCGGGAGTTCTCACCACAAAATCAACTTCATATTGATTGGTGCTTCTAAAAAAGAAGACAATGTTAGACCAATTTATGCTGTTTTCCAGCCTTAAAAGATGAGACATAATCAGCTGTTCGATGAGCTTGGTTTTAAATAAACCATCCTCCAGCCGCCTTTTGCTGGATAAAAAATAATCGGGCAATCCAAAGACATACCCCAAAAAGACCCAGAGTAAAAATATATCCTGGAAATATATTTTTTTTGTTTTTCTGGAAGAGCCTACCCTTTTATTCATATCAATTTGATAAAGGATTTTGACTATAAAACTGGATTCCATAATATCCAGATATTCTTCAACTGTGAGGTGTGAATTTATAGAGGTTTTTTTAGCTATGGTGTCAAATCCGAGATTGGTGGTGAGACTTTTTATTATCTGTTCGAATATTTGCCGGGAACAGCGCTCTTTCCGGCCTGTTTTTGCCAGGTCACCCAGCGCCCATGTCAGGTATTGTTGATAGATATCCTGGTCTATCTTGCCGCCGGAGGAGAAGGAATTGATAGACTGGATAAATCCTCCGGTAAGCATATAATTGTTTAGGTATCCGTAGAGAGCTTTCTTAAAAAATGGATAATTCTTCCGGGCAGAGTCGATATCGTATATTTTTGAGGCTATATCTTTATTCTCAAACTCCACATATTCCCGGAAGGATACCCCAAACATTATTTTATCCAGCTGGGCGTCCTGGCCGCGTCTTCCCGGCATACGCTCTAATTCGTATCTTAAGTCATGTGAATTTGAGCCGGTGATGATCATTGAGCAATTTCTTAATTTTCCGATATCAGCTAGATGTTTAATCGCCCTGGTCCATTCCTTGACGAAAGTTATTTCATCTATAAAGATGAATCTTCTCCCGCTGTTGTTTATCCATTCGAAATAAAGATTAAACACCTCAATCAATTCTTTGTAATTATCGATAATATCGCAGGTGAAATATAATATATTTTCTTTGGGGTTTTCTTTAAGCAGTTTCTCAATCAAAAGTTTAAGCAGGGTAGTCTTTCCCAACTGGCGGCTTCCGCGCAGGGTATAGATTACATCCTGGTTTAAATTAAAGGCGTTGATTACCGGAGGATGCCAAATATGTCTTACCCGGGAGAGTTTTTCGATCTGCACATCCTGAAGGATGTTTTCTTTCGCCTGCCACCAGGGGTTTTGTTCCTTCAATATCTCCAGTTCCATCTTATTATATTCCTATTAGTTATACACCTTGTTATTATTTATAACAAGAAAAGTATATACTATGTTATTATGAATGTCAAGTTTATTTTTGCAGTCCGGCGCGAACCCAACATGCGAATTTAGGTTTATTTTTTTAATATCAAAACCGTATTACAGCAAAAACGCCTGAGAAAAGGCAGTGTTTTAAACAGCGTCTCGTCCATTCGGTTCAAAAATCTAAATGCCTTTTCATATCTTTTACTCTCCGAGATAATCTTCTTCCAACAACGCTCTCTAGAAGGATTCCAGCGCCGGACTAATAAAAAATGCAAAAAGATAAGCAAGGTAAAGAATTGAAACTCCCGGTGTTTTACATCTTTAAAAACAACGCCTATAAAACGTATATCCTTAAAAGTAATAGGCACCTCTGTAGGCGTTCTTACTCCTTTAGCCATATATCTATATATTAAAAGGAAAAATTCCTAAAAGAGGGATGATGCCGATAAGAAAAGTAAATTTAAAAAGGATTGAAATACACAGGCTGAATCCGGAATAAATCGCCGATTTTAAATTAAAATCATTAAACCAGCTTAAGCCGAAATAAATACAGAGGAGAAGAAAAAAGAGCGCGGGGATCTCCGGTTGGATGTTTCGGCCAAAAAAGACCCCCAAGGGCATAATGGTCAAGAGCAAGCTCGAAAGCAAAGCCAGAGACCTAGACTTGCTTAATTTTTTTACGATAAGATAAAGAAGCGGTATGGAGCCAAGAGAAAAGGCAATAATTACCAGGCGGGCAAGCCACAGCTTAATTCCGAATATCCAGGGTAGAATTGGCATTTGAGGGTATGCTTCGAAATTTGGAAGTTCATCCATTCCCATGCGAAAGAGCTTGCGATGCAGATAATCCGCGTCTTTCAGCATAAACAGGGCCTCGCCGATATACTCGTTTTCCTTCATATTGTGGTAGCCGATAGAGGGGAAATTGAGGTGGTAACTACGTAGGAAGAATCCGGTTAAGATGATTAGGGATAATAATATCACGGTTATCAGGTTTTTAGGCGGGAGGATTGGTTTTGGGTTCATTAGGATAGTCTATACCTTTTCACGTGTTTTTTTCTCGTTAAAGGCCGGGATTACGATGGAGAAATCCATTTATTTTAATGTTTCCGCCGGTAGAGGTCTAAGAATTCCCTGGGCGATACTACTTGCGTATTCTGTAGAGCTAGGGTTATCTCGACAGCACCCCAAAGCGTCAAGAACAAAGCGCATAATTTACGCGCCCGCCCTTACCAGCGCTAATACATTTTCTTGAGAAAAAATTTCCAGATCTTTTGGATTCTCTAGAAAATTAAGAACATCTTCTTTTGCTTTATTCCATTCTACGTTGGCGATTGTCTCGTAGATAAGTTCGCGCCAGGTATTTTCCGTAGGCAATGTGCCAACCCACTTCGTCTGGGTAAGCGCGTTACGCAGTAAATGAATATTAGGCGACAAGCCTTTCCATTTAGAAAGATACCAGCCTAAATCAAAAAGGTCCCGGCCTTTGGTATATTTCCTGGTTAATATGGCGTGAAGTTTACCGGCAAAAAGAGAAGCAGTGTCATACGATAAAAAAGAAAGTGGAAAATATTTATTTACAATGTCCGTCTTTAAAATCGCTCCCTCCGGCGGATTGGTGTCAATTTCTATTTTGATAGAAAAATTTTGTAATTTTAGCGCGGATATGCCGGCCTCATACATCAGCCCCGGGAATTTTACCCACGCGTTGTTAATCGTCTTTTGGGTATCACCCAAAACAGAGGCTTCATATCCGGCTAATTTTAGTTCATTATCAACTTTTTTCATAAGAGCGGCGAAATCCAGCGCCCCTTTATCTTTTAGCGAGAAATCCAGGTCCTCGGAAAAACGCGGTAAATCATATAAGAATCTTAAGGCTGTCCCTCCCACAAAAACGGCAAAACGAAAAAAACCTTCATCATGCATAATTCGCAAAATATACGCCTGCAAATATTCACGCAGAGTATTTAATTTTTCGTTATAACCTTGCTTTCGCGAGGTTAATTCCAGACAATAAGTTTTCATCTAAGAGTCTTCTTTTTAAATCCCTCTTTCCCCTTTGAAAAAGGGGGAGGGGGATTCTTCGATAAAGCGTTTAATTTTTTTTGCCGCTCGCAAAATGCCGGGCTTATGAAATTTTTCAGCATACTCAATTAAACGGTTGAAATTGATACCTTCCGTATTTTGTAATCTCATTTCCTCAAGATACCCGCGCTTAAAATGAACGCCTTTAAAATAAAAAAAATCAAGCAGGGCCTTTTCCGCGGAAGCGATAAAAAAAGTTCGCTTACCGGTAGTAACAGATTCATATCCCCAAAAAAGTTCGGGTTTAATATGCCGATAATCGAACACGCCTACTTTAGTACCCAGCCGGCCCGGTCTCTTCGTGGTTACCGAAGTAAATACCGGCACTGCTTCAGGAATAAGTCCGTGAAACTCTAGCGCCTTTTCCATGCTAATGTAAGAAGGCTTCTTAAGGATAGAGGCGATATAAAATTCATCCGGCTCACTCTTACGATAAGCGGAAGATAGTAAATAAAGCCCTCGCTTGAGCTGAATAAGCTTACCNNCAATAATTTAACATATTTGTTAATTTAATGCAACAGAATTTATTATTTTTTCTTTAAAAACAACAAACTGATGAAGAAGGAAGAGAAAATAGTCTGCAGGCCGATGACCAATAGGGTCATGGCCAGGATGGATTCCCGGATGCGGTAGAGTTGGCCGAAGTGTTTAGAGAACCATTCGATGAAGATAGAGAGATTAATCAGGAATCCGGACATAAAAAAGATGAGCCCCAGAAGAAGCCCTTTTTCTAAGCTGAAGTGGCGTTGGAAAAAGAGGGTGAAGGAGTCGTATTTGAGCAGTCTTTCCTTGATGGCGTAGGTGTGGGCGTAGATGCCCAGATTAAGCACTTGATAGAAGAGGATAGTGGTTACGCTGGCAAAGGCGATAAAATGGATATCCCAGGAGTGGCCTAAGAACAAAAGCGGGCCTCTTTGCAGGATAATTAAAATAAATAATCCGATGATAAAGCCGATAACTCCGGGAAGAAAATACAGCCAAACCGGGCAATACAAGAGCATAAAGCGGATATGCCTCCAGGCATCAGTCAGAGGGTTGAGTTTAGAGGCGCCTTTACGGATATGGTAATTTATGGGCACCTCTTTTATTTTC
>DOMD01000079.1 GCA_003510525.1 Candidatus Omnitrophota bacterium | reverse complement strand
GGCGCTCTATCAAAAATACCTTTTCTTTATATTTTTCAATCAGTCCGGAAGCTATCTCCCTGGTCCCATCAATAGAATTATCATCTATTATCAGAATGTCCGCCTCTATCCTCAAATTTATAATCTTTTCAACAACCCCTTTTAAATTCTGAACCTCATTAAAGGTTGGCAAAATGATGAGCGCGCGCATAAAAATTCCTATAACCAGCTTAAAAACAAGGACAGTGCCCATTCCTTAATTTACGCGGATTACTAATGGACACTGTCCTTATTTTTTTATTTTTTGGACTTCTTCTTTTTCTTACCGCCCCGGACCATCTTGGCGCAGGAGATATCANNGGCTTACCGCCTTTTTTGCCGCCCCTGGCCATCTTGGCGCAGGAGATATCACCGGCCTTGTCCACAAAGTAGAGATACCCGTCTTTCCTCTTTATCCCGGCCTTTGCTACTTTTTTTTGTGCCATCGTTCTTCACCTCCTTTCCTATAATTTATATAACAATAAATCACCAATAATGATAAATAACCAATAATCAAAGCCCAATAACCAAAGAATAATCAATCACCAATACCCAGCAACCATAGGTTTGGTTATTGGTTATTGGTATTTATTTGGTTATTGTATCTTGGTTATTGGTTATTTTCCATATTGCCGCCTCATCTTATTTTTATGTTCCTATCTTTATCGGTTCAAAAATTTCTTTCAATGCCGCGATTGCCGATAAAACCGCCAAATAGCTTGTTTTAGGATTATCCGGACAGGGACTGTTTTCACAACGGACAAAAGTCTTTCCGGCGCTGGATTCAATTTCTATCTCGTGAATATTCCTGGAATAACCCGGCGAACAGACAATCTTTACCCGGGTTTTTTCTTTGCCTATTCCGGCCAGGCTTAAGAGCGCGGCCACATTTATGTTCTGAGGAAAAAAGGTAACTGCCTTTTGAGCGCTTCCTTCAAAAATTATGGTCTCCTCTTTTATGTTATCCAAATCTATCTTTTTTTGAATTACATAAGGCGCGCCGGAAAGTGCCTGAGGGGATTTACGGGTTGTCAAGATTACCCTCTTGATGTTAGCTAATTTATGCGCCTTTAAGGCGTCTATCCCGGCAATGGCCCCGGAAGGCACATATACGGAACAGTTTTTTTCCCTGGCTAAGTCAAATATATCCTCGGCCCCAAGCAATCCCCCCACGCTCATTATCAGACAATCGCGCCGGTTTCTAAGCGCCTCGCGGGCGATATCCGCCGCGGCCCCGGCTGATGAGGCCTCAACCACAAGGTCAGACCTTCTGATTAGCCGCGCTAAACTCAAAACAATTATGTTTTTCTTTCTTAATTTACCGGCTAAATCCCGCGCCTTGACTGAGTCAATATCATACAGCGCGCTTAACTTAGCCTTATCTTTTAAATCAGAGTTTATGGCTTCGGCAATCTTTGAACCTATGGCCCCACATCCGACTATCCCGATTCTTTTAAGCTTCATCTTTAGTGTAATGTCTCATAAGTCTNNAGCGTTAGGGACACTACATTAGCCGACAATAATGTTATCAATGAGCCTGGTCTTTCCGAAGTATACCGCTAAGGCGATTAAGGCCTTTTGCTTAACATATTCCAACGGTTCCAATGTTTCCACGTCCGCGATTGCTATATAATCAATTCCGGCTGATTTCTTCCGGCTGATTTCATTTCTCATCGCGGCGATTATTTTACCGGCTTTTCTCTNNTCCTCGGCGCTTAAATAGACATTGCGGGAACTCAAGGCTAAACCGTCAGAATCTCTCACAATCGGCATCACCTTTATTTTTAAAGGTATATTTAAATCCTTGACCATCTTCTTAATTACCAATGCCTGCTGAAAATCCTTCTGCCCGAAATAGGCAATATCCGGCTGGATGATGTTAAATAACTTGGCGACCACCGTGGCTACCCCCCTGAAATGTCCCGGACGGGAAGCGCCGCAAAGATAATCGGTTATTTTTTCCACATTCACATAGGTGGAATATCCCAAGCCATACACATCTTTGGCCTGAGGATAAAATACGCAATCACCTCCGGCGGATTTGGCCAAAATGCTGTCAACCTCTAAATCCCGGGGGTATTTTTTATAATCTTCACGGGGCCCGAATTGAATAGGATTGACAAATATGCTTACTAAGCAAATATCGCAGTCTTTTTTGGCCTGCTTGATTAAAGAAAGGTGCCCCGAATGCAGATAGCCCATCGTAGGAACAAAGCCGATAGTTTTACCGCTGGATTTAACCTTGGCGGCATATTTACGCATTGCCTCAAGGTGAGAAATAACCTTGGCTTCTTTAGCTAAGGATTTTATCAAGGAAGGGGCGATTTCTTTTAAAGGCTTAAGAACAAAACTTCTTTCTTTAAGACGAGGATGGGGAATTTTTAAACGGGGTGAGTTTATTATTTTATTGCCGTAAAACAAGATATCCAGGTCAATGGGCCGGCTGGAATTTTTCCTCTCATTTTTCCTGCCCAAATCCGCTTCTATGCCGCTCAACTCTCCCAGAAGGGCTTCCGCGGACAGATTCGTCTTTACTTTAGCGGTTAAATTCAGAAAGCGCGGGCTTCCCGGAGGACAATTACACGGATCAGTTTCGTAAATACCGGATATTCTCACTAATTTAGTGTTTTTTAAACTTCCGATGCGTTGAAGCGCCAATCTTATATTTTGCTGTCTGTCGCCTAAATTTGAACCCAACCCAAGATAACAAATAATCATACGCGCTTCTGGATTCGNNNTTAGGCACCGAAACCCAGACATAAAAGGCGGCTTCGGGTTTAAGGAAATTCCAGCCTATGGACTTTAATCCCGCGCATAGGACATCTCTTCTTTCCTGATAAATCGCGCGCATCTTCTGAATATGCTCCTGGGGGCCGCTTAAAGCCTCAACCCCGGCAATTTGAATCGCGCTGAAAATCCCGGAGTCAATGTTAGACTTGACCTTGGCAATACCCGATACTACCCGGGCATTTCCGCAGACCCAGCCGATACGCCAGCCGGTCATATTATAAGTCTTGGACAAAGAATGAAATTCCACGCCCGTATCCTTTGCTCCTTCAACTTCCAGGAAGCTCATTGGCTTGTAACCATCATAAGACATCTCAGAATAGGCCGCGTCGTGAGCAATGATAATATTATACTTAGAGGCAAAGTCTATCGCCTTACGATAGAATTCGGCGTCCGCGATTGCCCCGGTGGGATTGTTAGGATAATTCAAGAACATCAACTTTGCCTTTTTACGCGCCGGAAGCGGGATTTTCTTGAAATCCGGCAGGAAATTATTCTTTTCTAAAAGCGGCATATCCTGGACCTTGCCGTCAGAAAGAATAGCAGAACCCCGGTAGGGCGGATAAGACGGATTAGGAGACAATACATATTCCCCCCGGTTAACAAATGCCAGAGGCATATGAGCAATTCCTTCTTTGGAGCCAATCAAAGGCAGGATTTGTGTTTCCGGATTCAGATCTACGTTAAAACGCCTTTTATACCAATCGGCAATTGCCTGGCGCAAGACAGGCATGCCCTGATCCAGGGCGTACTTATGATTCCGGGGATCCTTAGACGCCTGATATAATTTCTCAATGATGTTGCCTGGCGTGGGCAGATCCGGGTCACCTATTCCCAAATCAATTAAATCCCTTCCCTGCTTCCGGGCTTCTCTTTTAGCCTTATCAATCTCCACGAATAAATACGGCGGGAGATTCTTCAACCGCTTAGAAAATTTGATTTCCATTTTTTATCCCTTTAGTGTAGTGTCCTATAAGTCTCTTTACTTATAGTC
>DOMD01000032.1:946-9293 GCA_003510525.1 Candidatus Omnitrophota bacterium | reverse complement strand
TAAGGACAGACCATAACACACATCCAACAGCCTACGCACTTTTCCTTATCAAAAAGCAGGCCTTCCTGAGGGTCGTATTTTAAGGCCGCGGCAATACAGGCCTGAACACAGGGATGATCCTGGCAATGCCGGCAGGCCATCGGATAATTTTCCTCTTGCCCGACATACACCCTGACTGAAGGAAGCGCCACATTCTCTTCTAAGACGGCGGTATACAAATCCTTAGAAGGAGAATGGCCTATGGCGCAGACAATCTCACAGGTCTTGCAGGCAGTGCATTTTTTCGCGTCNNTTTTGAATTTTATTGGTACATCATCGGCTTAAGGTTTAAGGCCTTTCTCTTGGAATTCATATGCTCAATGGTAATCTTGGCCATTTTAAGCGGGTCAATTTCAAAGGCCCACTTTCCTCCGGTTAACTCCTCAACCTCTTTAGTAACAAAATTAGTCATATTTTTAGCGCCGTATACCGGAAAAGGCTGGCCAAAAATCACCAAAGCCCCGGAGGCCACGAAATACCAGCCGATAGCAATGGCCTTCTCGGACATCCATTCCGGGGCGATTCCGACAACCGGAAGTTCATCCAGGCCCACACCTAAGCCTCCGGCACCGACTATTTCGCAGCAGGCAGTCAAAATCCGGGAATTATCCACGCAAGGCCCCATATGTAAAATCGGAGGACATCCCACCGCCTCACAGATTTCCTGAAGGCCCTTGCCGGCGTATTTAAAAGCGGTTTCCGGAGTAAGCAGGCCTTCCTTGCCGCAGGCGGTAGCGGCACAGCCGGTCTGCACTACCAGAATATCATTCTTAAGCAATTCCTTGATTAACTTGATATGGGTTTCACCGCTTTGCATCTTAGGATTATCGCATCCTACCACTGCCGCGACACCCCTGATCCTTCCCATTGCCACTCCGTCGTTAAGCGGCTTATAAGTAGATAATGTCTTACCCCCTAACATCTCAAAGATATACTCAGTGGTGAAGCCGGAGATTAAGGTTTCCACGGCCCGGGGAATATGCACCTTTTCCTGGTTACGATGAGGATAGTTTTCAATTGCCGCCTGAATCAGTTTTTTAGCAATTTCATAACCCTGCTCTTCCTTAAACTCAACATATTCACTGCCCGGAAAATGGGCCCGGGGGCTGGTGGAAATCACCTTAGTGTGAAAATTTGCGGCGATATTCGGCAAAGAAGGCATAACGCATTGCAAGTCAACTATGAGCATCTCAACTACACCGGTAACTAAGGCCAGTTCCTGCTGTAAAAAGTTCCCGGCAACCGGAACTCCCCGTCTAATCAAAACCTCTAAAGCGGTGCAACAGACCCCGGCCACGGTTATTCCGGAAGCGCCCTTTTCCTTGGCTAACTTTATCATCTCCGGGTCGCTGGCGGCCTGGGCAATCATATCGGATAACACCGGTACATGGCCGTGAACCAGGATATTCACCTGGTCGTATTTTAAGACCCCTAAGTTGGCCCGGGAATCAAGCGGACGGGGAGAGCGAAATAAAATATCAGTTAATTCGGTGGCAATCATTGAACCGCCCCAGCCGTCGCTTAAGGCCACCCGCATGCCGTGGCGCATCAGAGAGCGGTAGTCATTATCCACTCCCATATTGGTCCGGGCCAGGGCCTCAACTACCTCCCGGTCAATACCCCGGGGCATAATCCCCAGCTTTCTCCACATCTCTTTGGTCTTCTTGGGCGCGCGCTGGATAAGAACCAGTTCTCCCTCCTGCTGTCCGTATTCGGCAAAAATCCGGTCGGCTAAATCCACGGCAATATCCTGAGGGCTTCTGCCCTCAACCTTGACCCCGTATTCCTGAGCCAGGACTTTAAGCTTAGACTCATCGGTAATCTGATACCCCGGAGCCTTGCCCTGGGCGGCCAGCTTAAAGGCCTTAGTAAGCTCCCTTCCGTGGTCATTATGACAGGCGGAGCCGGCGGTAATATGGCGCAGGAGATTACGCGCGGCAATCACATCCGCGTCAGCGCCGCAGACGCCCAGCTTGGGGCCGTTGGGATTAAAAGGGTCAATCCTGCAAGGGCCTAAGTTACAATTTTTACAACAAATTCCCAATAATCCGAATCCGCAGTGGGGCTGCTGCAAGAGTTCTCTGTCCCAGACAGTCTGAATACCTAAATCTTCAGCCACCTGACGCATTTCCTGGGTGGCGCTATCTCCGTAAAATTTATTTTCAGCCATTATTCACCTCCATTGCAGCCGTTAATCGCGCGGATTATCCGCGCCAGGGACGGCGGCAAGTGTATTATAAATAGTTTCAAATTCTTTACGCAGGTTTTGATCAAAAACAAACTTTCCTCTTGAGCCTTCCAGGGTTCGGCTAAAACTTACGCTGCCGATAAGCTTATTCCCTAAAGAGGATTGGATAAAATCAAGATCGGACGCGTCTTTTATTTTATTCCCGATAAAAAATATTTTCGTTAATCCTAAGCCTTCAGCCAATTCCTTGATATGCTTAGCGGTCTGGAGGCTGGTTGCTGAGGGCTCAACCGAAATCAAAAAAACATCCACCCCGCGGGCAGTGGCCCTTCCCAAATGCTCGGAGCCGGCGGCCATATCCAAAATTACCACCTCGTCCTGCCTTAAGACCAGGTGCCCGACTAATGAGCGCACAAAGGTATTCTCCGGGCAAAGACAACCCCCTTGAGGTTTATCCACCTTACCCATCACAATTAAACGGATGCCTTTATCCTGAGGACAAAATCTTTCCGGGATATCGTCTACCTTGGGATTAATCTGAAAGAACCCTTGAGGATTGGCGGGATCTACGCCGGTGCGCTCAAAGATGAGATCCTTCATTTGGCTGATAGGCTTAATCTCATTATAAGCGGGAAAATCTAAAGCCAGACCTAAGCTTATATCCGGATCGCAATCCAGCGCGATTACCGACTTATTTTTTTCAACTAATATTTTTATTAAACCCGCGGCAATGGTGGTCTTACCCGAACCACCCTTACCGCTGATGGCAATCTTCATAGTAAACGCAAAAGCGCGAAAGCGCTAAAAAACCTTACACCGCAAAAACGCAAAGAAATATTTTTAACTCTATAATCCCGCGGCATCCAAAACCTTGGGCACTAATTTATCCCAGCCGATGGGCATAATGTGTATGCCTTGGCACATCGGCTTAAGTTCTTTAATCAAACGGGCGGCAATCTCAATTGACTGGGCCTGCTTATCTTTGGTATCCCGCATTTCATTAATCAGATTATCCGGCACAGAAATTCCGGCCACATTTTCATTCATATATTTAGCCATCCCCGCGGACTTCAGTAAGACTATCCCGGCAATGACCGTGGTCTTGAGGTGCTTGGTTTTAGAGAGAAAGTTTTCAAAGCTTTTTAGATCATACACTGCCTGGGTCTGAAAAAACTCCGCTCCCGCGTCTATCTTTTTCTCCATCTTCATAATCTGCGGCTCCAGTGGATCCGAGCCGGGATTGACCACCGCCCCCACGCAGAATTTCGGCAAAACGCCTTCTAACTTTTTCCCGGCCATATCCAGGCCCTGCTCCAGGCGGCGGATCACCTGGATAAGCTGGACTGAGTCAATATCAAAGACTGCCTTGGCGTGAGGATGATCCCCTAATTTAGGATGGTCCCCGGTCAAGGCCAGAATATTCTCAATCCCAAAATTTGCCGCCGACAGAATATCCGATTGCAAAGCCAAGCGGTTGCGGTCCCGGCAGGTCACTTGATATACCGGCTCAAAACCTTTTTCCTTAAGGCGAATACTTACCGCTAAAGAACCCAGGCGCATTACTGAGCTCTGTAAATCAGTAACATTGATGGCATCCACCCTGCCCCGCACCAATTCCACGTCTTCTAAGATACGCCCGGATTCTATCCCCTTAGGAGGACCGACTTCACTGGTAAGGATAAACTTTCCCGCCTGAATTTTTTCTTTAAAAGTCATCTTAAGCTCCGGGTTATAAAATTATGTATTTATAGCTGTAATTTCGCCGCTTCCACCACATTACGCATCAACATAGTTACGGTCAAAGGACCCACCCCTCCGGGCACCGGGGTAATCCAGGAAGCCCGTTTAGAGGCTTCTTCAAATTCTATATCGCCGACTATTCTTTCATTCACCCTGTTTATCCCCACATCCACCACAATGGCTCCCTCTTTAATCCATTCACCTTTAACCAGGCCTGCCCGTCCTACCGCGACCACCAGAACCTCAGCCCTTTTTATGTGCTCCTGGGTCAAGCCCCGCTCGCCGGTCGCGATATGACAGACAGTAGTCGTGGCAAACTGCTCCAATAAAAGCAGGCTCAAGGGTTTTCCCACTATCTCGCTGTGTCCGACCACCACCGCTTCCTTCCCGCGCAGATTGACTCCGGTTGAACGCAATAGCTCCATCACGCTGTTGGCGGTGCAGGGAATAAATTTGGCCCGGCCGAAGAAAAGTTTACCTAAGTTTTCCGGATGCATGCCTTCAGCGTCCTTAAAGGGTGAGATGTGCCGGGGGATTAAGCGCGAATCAATATGGCCGGGTAAAGGCATCTGGATGAAAACAGCCGAGGTATCTTTATCGCTATTGAGTGAATCCAGAAAAGAAAAAAACTTATCCTGAGGTATCTCCTGGGAGAGCTTATGATGGCGGTATTCTATATCCAGCTCGGCGGCGCATTTTATCTGGGATTTAAAGTAAACCTCAGCCGCCGGATTATCCCCAATCTGCACTCCGGCCAGAACCGGCCTTTGGCCGGATTTGGCCTTCAGTTGGGCGACTTCTTTCTTTATCTCTTCCTTTATCTTTAAAGCAAGAGGCTTGCCTTCCAAAAGCTTGGCACTCATCTTAATTTATTTTTTAGATCGGTAATTGTTTTTTTAGTCCGGAGGATAAAATTCTTATCCTTAATTTGCGGAAGATTAATTATAACATTAAATTCCGCGGATTTAAAGCAAGATTTTAATAATTCTTCTCCCACATACACATCGCTGATTAAATACTTATTGGCAATCTTCCTTAAGAGCGGGCAAAGCCCGTATCCCTTGAGCGCCAGGATACTTATTTCCAGAGGAACTTTGGTAGCCTCAACTAAATTTTTCTGATAAATATTTTCTTTAGCCTTACGGCTGTTAAAAACCTTATGGTAAGCCCGGACATCCAAATCCACCAAAGACAAAAATCTCTTTCTTAACGACTCGGTTTCCCTTAAGGCGAATTTTATCTTTGGCTCTACATCTTTATATTTGTCTTTACCAATAGTAAAATTGCAGGCCATACTCAACAGGGCGCACCCTAATGCCCCGGTCAAGGCCGCGGCTGACCCCCCTCCGGGAGCGGGCTTTCTCGCCGCTAAATCATCTAAGTAGGTTTTAAGAGAGTTATTTTTATACATATAAAGCAACTATAAAGAGTTTTCGGGCTTGTTTCTGACAAAATCACTTCAGCGTAAGTTTTCTAAATCATTTAAATCTTTGTATCGCCCACTCGCCTTTTTGTTTTTTAAAAGATCTTTAAATGATATGAATTTTACTTTTATTCCATCAATTCTTGTTTCTTCGCGCCGGGCATAACATTGCTCAAAACTAACGCCTGATATTTCTGTGAGCACTTCTATTCTTATCGGCGGATACCCCATTCTGATTATTTTTCCTGGTTCAAGAAAAATGCCCTCATCTAAATCAGAAGCATTCATGCCGAAATCCTTTATTGCTTCTGTCATCTTCTTCGCGTTTTCTTTACCAATGGCAATCCAAATATCCATATCAGCAGTCGCGCGCGGATAACCGTAATAGCCGACCGCGTAACCTCCTATTAACAAATATTTAATTTTTTTGGAGTTGAGCAACTTCAAAAAATCTCTGAAATCTTGGGGAAGTATGGGCATAGCCATATACAATTCTCCTGTTTATCTCGACTGCTTTTAATCTCTCCGTTGTTGTCCTTGAACGCCAAAAATCCTTTTCATCATTTTCCTCTAACGACGACACCTTTATAGCTTTTTTGTTTAATTTATATTTCTCCATAGAATTACTCCTCTTTAAGATAACAACAAAATTAAGGCGTGGCCATAGGCCATCGCCTTCAGCGCGTTGTTAAAAATTTATTTATATGTTAAGGGATATTTTTCAGGATTTTCTAAAATTTCTGTGGTTAAATCTACATCTAATTTTGGCCAGTATAAATGATGACCGCGTATTAACTCCACATCAGTGATTGATGATATTTTCGCGTCTTTAAACCATGGATATTCGTTGAAGGAAAGGAAGTATTCTTTGCCTTTCAAGTATATCCAAAATCCGTGTTTAGAGATGTTAGTTATTTCTGGTTTTAAGATGTTCTTTCCATTTTTTAATAATTTCATTTTTGCGCCTTTCAACAATTTTTTGCAAAGAATTCAATTGTTTCGAGGAAAACCCCGAGTAATTCACTAACGCGATAGTGGGTTCCAACCAAAATTTTGCTTCTCCTTCGGGAGAAATAATATGCACATGCATCCTGTCTTCTTCTTTTGAGAAAAAATGAAATCTATAGTTTCCTATCTTGAATACTGTTGGGCTCAAAGTTTACCGCCTCCTTTTAAAATTATAACATAATTATTTATGAATTTTACTTATTTTTTATTCATTTCTTTTATTCTGAAGATTCTTCTTAAATTTATTTGTAACTTTATTAGAATTAGAGTGTTACGTAGAAACGACACTATTTATCCGAAAGGCGACTGGTAACAGTCAGGTGTAGTGCGTTGTTATACAGTTTTATTTCTTGGAAATTCGTTTATATTTTTTTATCTACGGGCATATTTTTTCTCCTGTATAACATATGATATACAAATTCGCTTTTTATGAGTTTTTGTACTTTTTGAGGTTATAATGCTTAAAGGCATCTTGGCTGACTTTCAGGAATTCCTTATTTCATACGGGCTTACCGATAAAAAGTATGCCCTGTTCTACGCGCGCCGGGTAAGTAAGTTTTAAAGGAGTTATTTTTATGCATATAAATCAACTGCGGCTTAATACTAAAAGAGCGTAGCTTGTAACATGCAGCCCTAGATATTAAGACAATCCTACAATATTCCCNNACCGAGGCCCGGATGTCCCGCACCGGTAAGATAAATCCCTCCGGCCTCCCTTTTAGGCTGGGGTCGTGGGACAAAGAGAGATGACTCTTGGCCATACATATAGGAAGCTTATCGTAGCCTAACTGGCTGAACTTGGCTATTTTTTCCTCAGCCATAGGCTCATACTCCACATCTTTGGCTCCGTAAACCTTGGTAGCAATAGTTTTTATCTTATCTTTAATCGGCATATCCAGAGGATATAAAAACTTGAAATTATTTTTTTCTCCTGCCGCGCTGACTACCGCCTTGGCCAAGGCTGTCGCCCCCTTAGAGCCCTTGGCCCATACCTCGCTGACAAAACAGCCGCTGGCTCCGGCGGAAATTGCCTTTTTCTTCACTAATTCAACCTCTCTATCGGTATCAGTGGCAAACCTATTCAGCGCCACGATACAGGGAAGCCCGAATAAGCGCACATTTTCAATCTGTTTCTCTAAATTACATATTCCTGTCTCAACCGCGTCTAAATCTTCGGTAATCAGGCCTTGTTCCAGGGGCTTACCGGCAACCACATTAAACCTTCCGGAGTGCATCTTGAGAGCCCGGATAGTGGCGACCATCACCACCGCGTCCGGCTTAAGGCCGGAATAGCGGCATTTTATGTCAAAGAATTTTTCCGCGCCTAAATCCGTGCCGAATCCCGCCTCGGTAACCACAAAATCGGCCAGGCGCAGGGCAATCTGATCCGCGATAATTGAGCTATTGCCGTGGGCAATATTTCCAAACGGTCCGGCATGGACCATCACCGGACTGTGCTCTAAAGTCTGAATCAAATTGGGTTTAATCGCGTCTTTCAATAACACGCACATACTGCCGGCCACCCCCAGTTGATCCGCGGTTACCGGCTTTCCCGAAAAATCTTCAGCCACCACCATCCGGCCCAAACGCTTACGTAAATCGGCTAAGTTAGCAGATAAAGCAAGTATGGCCATTACTTCAGAGGCGACCGCGATATCAAAACCGGTATCCCGGCTTATGCCGTCATCTTTACCGCCCAGGCCGATCTTGATATTGCGCAAGAACCTGTCCGATACATCCAATACCCTTCTTAAATAAATCTTTTCCGGATTTATGTTCAGCGGATTACCTTTAAGAATATAATTATCCAGGAAAGCGCAGGCCAAATTATTAGCCATCCCCACGGCATGGACATCTCCGGTAAAATGCAGATTCAGATCCTCCATTGGGATAACCTGGGAATAACCGCCGCCTGAGGCCCCGCCCTTGATTCCAAAAACCGGGCCCAA
>DOMD01000032.1:0-924 GCA_003510525.1 Candidatus Omnitrophota bacterium | reverse complement strand
GGTTTTTCCTTCTCCCAGCGGGGTGGGGGTAATCGCGGTAACTAAGATATATTTGCCCCGCGGTTTATTCTTTATCCTTTTTAAGACGGATAAATCTATCTTGGCTTTATAATTTCCGTATAATTCCAGNNGGCTATTTCTAAATTAGAAAGCACTTTCTGTTTCCTCCTTAATTAATATGAATAATTACCGTTCAGCTCAAAAGCGTCCTTGAGCAATTCAAAGCCCGGCTGGCCCTGTTCATCGCGGTTGAGCGCTAAAACGTCAAAACGGCAGCTGTGGTTTAAAAGCCGCCGTTCTTTTAAGTAAGCTAACGCGGATTGAGAAAGCTTATATTGCTTGCGCCGGTTCACCGCCTCCTTGGGCAGGCCAAAGGCTGACGAAGAGCGGGATTTCACCTCTATAAAACATAGTGCCCGCGCGTCTGTCGCCACAATGTCAATCTCACCGAATATGCTTCGGTAATTAAGCTCTACTATTTTGTACCCCTGATTTTTTAGAAATTCCGCGGCCTCGGATTCAGAGGTCTTACCGAAATCCAGATTATGCCTGCTCATCTATGCTCAAAAAATACGAAAGTATTTATTTTAAAGGGGCGAAACTCATCCGGTGTATCGGCGAAGGGCCGATTCTTTTTAAGGCTTCAAAATGACTCTTAGTTCCATAGCCTTTGTGCCGGGAAAATCCGTATTCCGGATATTTCCGGTGATAGATAGACATAATCCTGTCCCGGGTTACCTTGGCAATGATAGAGGCGCAGGCAATTGAAAGACATTGGGCATCGCCGCGGACAATACTTTCATAGGGAATATTGAGATTTAAAGACATATTCCCGTCAACCAAGACAAAATCCGGATGAGGACTTAAAAAGGCAACTGCCCGGCGCATACTTAAAAGAGTCGCCTCTAAGATATTTATCTGGTC
>DOMD01000210.1 GCA_003510525.1 Candidatus Omnitrophota bacterium | reverse complement strand
TAATGATGGCGATCAAAACGAGAAAACATTTGACAGAGAACGCAATCGGGGGACACGATGTTCCCGGAACTTGCCCCGAAACTTCGCGGAACTTCCAAATTCCGGGTTTAAAGGAAATAGAATGAAGAAATATGTTGTTACGATAGGAATAATCACTTTTTGTGTTGGGTTAGTTTTTGCCGAGGAGCAGAAGCAGNNGATTGGTCTTATAGGCGAGAAGAGCATAAGAAGCTAAAGATTATTAAAGAAGAAGCCCGTTCTATGGGAGAAATTCCCATACCCTATGATAAAGAGAGAGATAGGATAGTTGAAATTTCCGCTTACACTACTACTCCTGACGGCAAGAAGCACAAATATACCAAGACCAATGATATCAGTCCGTACGCGTCTTATCCTATTTATTCAAACGCGATGGTTAAGATGGTTACGATGCCGGAGGTTAATGTTGGTTCGGTCATTGAATATAAGGTCGTAATTGAATCCAGAGGATCGCAAATTAAGAATGCCTTTTGGAAAGAACTATATCTCACTTCAAATATCCCTGTAAAGCTNNATCCAATATAAAGAATTTAATCTTACGCATAAGCCGAAGATCACTCAGAATCACGCGACTATTACCTATGCCTGGGAGATACCGGACGTCTATGATGAGCGCAAGGCTGAAGACTATGTCCCTCCGCCGCGGGTAGAGGATTGGATGGAGGGGGTTGAGTTTTCCTCTATCAAGAGCTGGAAAGATATTTCTCGCTGGTATTATACTTTAGCGCGGAAGAATCTAAAAATTACACCGGACATAGAAGCTGTGGCACAAAAGGCTATCGCGGGGAAAGTCGCTTTCAAAGATAAGGCCCGGGCCATTGTAGAGTATATCCAGGATAACTTCCGCTATGTTTCTATGTCTTTAGGCCCGTATTCGTTAGAGCCGCACCCCACGGATCAGGTGTTTAAGAATAAATATGGCGACTGTAAGGACCTCTCACTGCTTTGTATCGCCATGCTTAAAGTTGCCGGCATTGAGTCAAATATCGCTTTATTCCGGGATGAATTTTCTATTACCGATCCAAAGCACGATCTACCCATCCCCGCGTTATTTGACCACGCTGTAGTTTTAGTCAGAGACGAAAAAGGGGAAAGCTTCTACGTTGATCCTCAGCTTAAGGGATACGATATCGAAGAATACCCGCTTTATTACCAGAACGCGTATACGTTTGTTATTACGGCAGATGGCGGAAAATTTGAAAGATTGCCTATGTTTCCCGAAGAGAGGGCGTATGCCAGGAGAGATATAAATACTGTAATCAATTCCGATGGCTCAGCTTTATCTGAAATGACTTCTCTTTGGTCTTTGGATACTTCTATTGAAACCAGAGAACAGTTGAAAAGCCTTGATAATACTCAAAAAGAAGATTTTTACCAGCGTTTAAACGCGATGCTATCGGATGGCGGAGAGGTCCTTGAACGCCGCTGGGAGAATTTTGACAGTAGATACGGACGATTAAAAAGTTATATCAAAGTAAGGCGGCGCGACGCGTATCTGGTGAGCGATGATATGATAATCCTTGATGTTGCCGGCTATCAGAGGGAGATTGAGTTCACCAAAGATAAGAGAGAGAATCCCATATTTTACCCGGGAGATACTTGTGACGAGAACATAACGGCTTATCAGATACCCAAGGGATTTCGGGTTCTTTCAATACCGAAAGATTTTGAGAAAGACATTGGCTTCTTTGGTGTTAAAAGAGAATACAAGCAAGATAAAGATAAAGTAACAATCCGCGAAGTAACCAAGCAGAAACGTATTGAAATCCCCAAAGAAAGATATCCAATGGTTAAGGAATTCTTCGATAAGTTGCCAAGCGAGACACAGCAGCGAATTGTTTTAAGGAGAGCGAAATCCTGGCGGCAGAAGCTAAAAGAAATCTGGGCGATAATAAGACAATAGCTCTAATATATGAACGGGATATCCATGGCACACCGGAAGAAAATTTAATCGGAAAGCCGGCATCTCATGGCTGTATAAGGATGAAAAATCGTGATATAATTGAGTTGTTTAATTCAGTTAAAAGAGGTATTCTTATTAGAATAAAAAAATAAGAAGAAAAGTGAGAAAAAAAGTGGCGTTTCTACATAATGCTCTTAGCGGCCCGGATACTATTAGTTAGTGAATGAATAATAATATTGAATATGATCTAGGCCCGCAACCGGTGGCGGAACTTATGGCTGAACACGGGTTTAAACCCAATTCCCTAGTCAGTAACTCTACTGAGCAGCTTACCCATAAAATGATCAGTAAGGCGGTCAATGGCAGGAGGTTGACGCCGAATATCCAGCGCAAGGTCCTTAACGCGTTGAACAAGGCCGCGGGCGCACAGTATCAGCTTAAAGATTTGTTTAACTATTAATCAGTGAGAATTCTGTGGGCTCCGGAATTCCCCTAAGGAGAACAGTATGGAAGTGTCGGATTTGATTTTTGCCGATTACGCGGCGACAAATGAGCGCGGCAAGTTTACCTTAGTTGGCGCGGGTTTCACCGAAATATCTACTCCTAATGTCCCATGCGTGTATCCGCTCATGTTTATATTTATGAGAGTTAAGGTAACGAAGCGGGATATTGGAAAGAATAGGGTAGAGGTTCGCTTGAGCGGCGAGAAGGGCGCAATCTTTAAGGCGGATGGTGATTTAGTGGTTTCCCCTGAGCATCAAGAGGAGCAACACATTCCTTTTTCCTTCCAGCTGGTTAACCTCAAGTTTGACCAGCCGGGAGATTACAGCCTCGAAGTCAGGCTTAATGGCGACCTGAAACAGAGTCAGACATTGAAGATTAAATTAATAAATAAAGGGGACTCNNAGAGGCTTTTGGAATAGCCAGCGTGATTATCAGCGCGTTGGCAGCCTATATTTATTTTAAAAGCGGCGGTAGTTTACTTTTCTTATTTCAAGTTTTTATTCTTGTTAATATAGGTTTACAGGTGGCTTTCTGGGTAGTGAAAAGGTTATTAAAGCAAGGTGACGCTAATCTCTCTCTTTCTTGCCGGATAGGAGGAGGGGTGATTGGCTTTTTTAAAGGAGCGGTATTCGTCTTGATTGCGCTGGTTGCTTTGCGCTTTTTTGGCGCGATGATTCCTACGGCCGCCTACGACATTAATAAATATACGCAGACCTCTGCCTTGTATAAAATAAGCCGTGTTTTTAATTGGCCGCGGGTCCAAGAAACAGCAGAGTCATTGAAAGAAAACCAAGGGCCGCTTACCCTGCCTCCCGAAGCTGTCAATACATTAATCAAAAATGATTCAGTAAGAGCAATATTAGAAGATGAGCAATTAAAGGAGTATATCAGGCAAAAAGATTACCGTAAGATTCTTAGCAATCCTAAATTTGTTAGCCTTTTAAATGATAAAGAGTTTTTAAAACAGGCAGTCGCCCTGGGATTACAGCAGAGCCGCCAGTCTGTTAGAAAAAACGGCAGTTCCAGGGAAGAATAGCGCTTTGCGCTAAAGCGAGGTTTATGGAGTTTCAATTAAAGGCTGAGTTCATCGAGCTGGATAACGCGCTCAAGGTGATGAATCTCGTCTCCAGCGGCGCCGAGGCCAAGCAGTGCATTCAGTCGGGNNGGAAGATGGGGACAGCGCCCATTTATTTAAAGGCGCGGTCTCTTTATCGATGAAGAATAAAGGGTTTGATGTAGAAAAAGAAACGCCCAAACCCTCCAACAGCCCAGCGGAAGAGGAAAAAATGGTCGCTGTCCCTATTTTTCCTAAAAGTTAATAATGCATACATTAAAGATTCTGGCGGCAATTCTAATTTTTAGTGCCGGAAGCCATAGGCCAGCGCGCGCGCAGGAGATTCTCACCTGGGGTGATTGCCTCAAGGAGGCTCATAAAAATAACCCGGATTTAATCTCGGCAGGGGAAGATATTAATATTCAAAAGGCAGGTAAGGACATTACCGCCAGCGCCCTATATCCTCAAATCAGCGCGAATATGGCGGGGTCTACTTCAAAAACAAGCACTACCGGCAGTTCCGGAATTACTACCAGCGCCACCAGTGATTCATATACTTACGGGGTGAGCGGTTCACAACTTATTTTTGACGGTTCAAAGAGTTTTCAGGAAGTAAAGGCGGCATCTCAAGATATAGAGGCCGCGCGCCAGGCGTATCGTTTTACCTCNNGGTGGCCGAAGATATTGTAAAAATCCGCAGAAACAGCCTGATATTGATTACCTTGCGTTATCAGTCAGGATTAGAGCATAAAGGAGCGCTCTTGACAGCGGAGGCGAATCTCGCGGAAGCGCATTTCGAGCTTTCCCAGGCCGGGAGAAATGCGGAATTCGCCCAAAGGCAGGTTGTCAAAGAGATGGGGCGTAAGGAATTTAGGCCTGTAGCGGTTCAGGGCGATTTCACGGTTTCCGATACCGCGCGGGATAAACCGGATTTTGAGGGATTAGTAAAAAATAACCCTTCACTGCTTGAGGCGGTTGCCAGAAAAAATTCCGCGTTATTCGGCCTTAAGTCGGCTTACGGAGATTTCTATCCGGAACTCTCCGCGAGCGCTGGCGCGGAGAAAAAGAGCGCGCGGTGGCCTCCTGAAAACGACCAATGGAATTTGGGATTAAGCGTTACCATACCTCTTTTTGAAGGCGGCTTGCAGTTTGCCCAGGTTTCCCAGGCCAAGGCGCGCTACCGTCAATTAGAGGCGGATGAAATGAGCGTAAGAAATACTGCCATCGTAAATTTAGCGCAAGTCTGGGCAGGCTTACAGGACGCGATTGAAACCGTTGAGGTGCGGCGCAAGTCTCTGGAGGCCGCGAAAGAACGTTCTAAGATAGCCGAAGCGCGGTACGCGGCGGGTTTTATCAGTTTTGATGATTGGATTATCATTGAGAATGCTTTAGTGACAGCCAAGAAAAGTTATCTCGATGCCCAGGCAAACGCGTTATTGCTTGAGGCAGGCTGGATTCAGGCGAAAGGAGAAACACTGGAATATGCGCAATAAAATACCGAAGGTAGTATTGATTGTTTTTCTGATTGCGGCAGTGCTGGCGCTATTTTTTTATTATCGCCTGAAGCCGCGCGCGCCCGAAACTGAAATTACCGTTGAGGTTACCCCGACCATAGGCGCCATCAAGGCTACCATTGCTACGACAGGGACAGTGTTGCCTAAAAACAGGCTTGAAGTAAAGCCTCCGGTGAGCGGAAGGCTTGATGAAATTCTTGTCCGGGAAGGCGAAAAAGTAGAAGCGGGCCAGGTTATCGCCTGGATGAGCTCAACAGAACGCGCGGCGCTCCTTGACGCGGCGCGGGGACAAGGGGAGGAATCCTTGAACTATTGGAAAGAAGCCTATAGGGCGATCCCTTTGATTTCGCCTATTGACGGCGAGGTTATTGTGGCCAAGACGCAAGCCGGCCAAACCTTGACCGCCAATGACGCGGTTATCGTATTATCGGATCAGTTGATTGTGCGCTCACAGGTTGATGAAACGGATATCGGAAAGGTTGCCTTAGGCCAGGACGCCCAAGTGGTCCTGGACGCCTACCCTGATACAAAGATAAAGGCGACGGTTGAGCATATTTATTATGAGTCAAAGATTATTAATAATGTAACCATTTACGAAGTGGATTTGCGGACCAAAGAACTGCCTGAATTCTTTCGTTCCGGAATGAACGCGGGTATAACTTTTATTGTAGGCGGCAAAGAAGACGCTTTGCTGATTCCTTTAGAAGCGATAGCAAGTGAGAAGGGGCAGAGCTTTGTGATGGTTAAGGATGGCCAAAGCGCGAGCCTCACTAAGCGCGGTGTTGTAGTGGGAATTTCAGAAGATAAGAAAGCGGAGGTTATCTCCGGATTAGGCAAGGATGAGGTGGTAGTAATCAAAACCAAGCGCTATGCCCTGCCCAAGGCTGATGAGGTAGGCACTAATCCTTTTATGCCCCAGAGAAAGCCCAAGCCAAAAGAAAACGCGCGATGATAGAGCTTAAAAATATTCATAAAACCTACCTGATGGGTAACAATGAGGTCTCTGCCCTGGCGGGTGTATCGCTAAAAATCTCAAAGGGAGAATTTATCGCCATTATGGGGCCTTCCGGATCGGGAAAATCCACGCTCATGCATATCCTTGGCTTGTTGGATCGTCCCGACGCTGGCGCCTATTATTTCGAGGGTTCGGATTTGACCGCGTTATCCGGAGGCCAGCTGTCCGTGTTAAGAAATAGGGTGGTAGGTTTTATTTTTCAGCAATTCCATTTACTGCCGAGAATGTCCGCCTTGGAGAATGTAATGCTGCCGCTTATCTATGGCGGCAAGGGGCACCTTAAAGATACGGCAAAAGAGAAAATCGCTCTGGTGGGTTTGAGCGACCGCGCGGCTCACCGGCCAAACGAGCTCTCCGGTGGCCAGCAGCAGCGTGTGGCTATCGCCAGGGCGCTGGTTAATGATCCGCGTATTATCCTCGCGGATGAGCCGACAGGGAATCTTGATTCCAAGAGCCAGGAAGAGATAATGGCCATCTTAAAGCGCCTGAATGAGGAAGGTAAAACCGTGATTATTGTAACGCACGAAAAAGAGGTGGCTTCTTGCGCGAAGCGTATCATTTATGTCCGGGATGGAAAAATTATCTCTGATGAAACTTCTGTACCCTATGTTGAAAATAAAATCATTAACACTGTTTCCGCGCCAGGCATATCATCTCAGGCTGCTCAGGGTTTAGGCGGAATGAAGCTTCTGGATTATGTGAAACAGGCATGCATAGCTATGTTTTCTCATCCTCTGCGGTCTATTCTTTCTATCTTGGGGATTCTTATCGGCGTGGCCGCGGTGATCGCGATGTTGGCGTTAGGCGAGGGTGCCAAAGCCTCTATTGAAAAGCGTTTATCTTCGTTGGGCGCGAATCTTTTGGTTATCCGGCCGGGGTCCGCCAAAATACAGGGAGTAGCTCTTGAGGCCGGAGCAGTTACCCGTTTTACTATGGCTGATTTGAACGCGATCTCAAGTTTAAGCGGAGTGGTAAAAGTTGTTACTCCCTCAGTAGTAGGCCGGGCCCAGTTGGTCTACACGGATAAGAATTGGAATACCCAGGTTGAAGGGACAGGGGTTGCTTATGAGACTATCCGCGCGGCCACGCCGGCGGCAGGCCGTTTTTTTAACGAACAGGAGCTTAAGGCGCAAGAGAAGGTGGCCCTTCTGGGGCCGACTGTTGCCAAAGAGCTTTTTGGAGAAAACAATCCTCTCGGCGAAACTGTAAAAATCAATTTGATTAATTTTAAGGTAATCGGGGTCTTGCCGGCCAAAGGCGCCAGCACCTGGCGCGACCAGGATGATACCGTCGTGATTCCGGTTACCACCGCTATGAACCGGCTCTTTGGCAAGGATTATTATGATACGATTTATGTGGAGGCTGTGGCTCCCGATTTACTGGAAGAGGCACAGGAGGCAATAAGCGCGCTCATAAAAAGGCTGCATCACCTTAGCAAAGAGCAGGAGGATTCTTTTCAGATCCGCAATATGGCCGATATCCGCAGCGCCCTGGAAACTACCACCAAAACTATGCGTATTTTGCTCGGCTCTATTGCCGCTATTTCGTTATTGGTGGGCGGAATAGGCATTATGAACATAATGCTGGTCGCGGTGACCGAACGCACCCGGGAGATAGGCTTGCGTAAGGCGATTGGCGCGGCTGAGAGTGATATTCTTATGCAGTTTCTTTGCGAGTCTGTGCTTCTTTCGTTAATCGGCGGTGGCCTGGGGATTGGCTTAGGCTTCCTTATCGCGATGCTTATGATTGCAATCGCCGGATGGGCAATTCAGGTTTCGCTTTTTTCCGTTCTTCTGGCGTCTATATTCTCATTTGTGGTCGGGGTCGTCTTTGGCCTCTGGCCTGCCCGCCAGGCCTCGCGGCTTGACCCTATCGAAGCGCTGCGATACGAATAGTTAAAAAGAAGCAANNTAAGGTTAGATAAAGCGTCTGGAGATCCCCTTAAAAGGTACACCTTTAATTCAGGCGCTAGAAATAAAAATAGCTTGACAATTTAAAGTTATACTTTAAAATAGCAAGTATGTATATAAAGCGGCTGATTGAAAAAACATTAAAAGAGGCCATACTGTCCTTTCCGGCTGTTTTTATCGGCGGGCCGAGGCGGTCGGGCAAAACGACATTGTCGAGGTCATTCCTCAAGGGGTATAACTATGTGCTTCTTGACGAAATAGACGTACGTTCTTTGGCCATCGAAGACCCACGCGGCTTCTTGGAAAAATACCCGCCTCCCGTAATTATTGACGAAATTCAAAATGCCCCAGGCCTTTTGTCATATATCAAAGCCAATATTGAACACAACAAAAAACCGGGACAGTGGGTTTTAACCGGTTCTCAGCAGTGGGCGTTGATGAAAGGTATCAGCGAGACCTTGGCCGGACGCATTGCTATTTTACATTTATTTCCATTTTCTTTGGAAGAGCTGCAAAAGACTGCTCGATTTAACTTAAGTGAAGCAGACGGTTTTATAAATGACCTTGTCCATGCCAAGCAATTACCGGAAAAAAGCGTGCCGCTTGGTAGGTGGCTTCTGGATGGTGGATATCCCGAGGTAGCCTTGAACAAAAGAATGTCCCGAAGACTTTGGTTCTCTAGTTATCTGCAGACTTACGTTGACCGGGATGTCCGCGGTTATATAAAGCAGTCGAATCTTCATGATTTTGAGCGATTTGTAAAGCTTTTAGCCTCGCGAACTGCCCAGGAGCTTAATTGTTCCACACTTTCGCGAGACATTGGCGTTTCGGTGCCCACCATAAAATCGTGGCTCACTCTTTTAGAAGCAAGCGGTCTTATCTTTTTCTTGATGCCGTATCATAGAAATTTCGGTAAGAGACTCATTAAAGCCCCGAAGTGCTATTTTATCGATACAGGCCTTGTTTCGTATCTTGTCGGGCTACAGGATGAAGCCCACGCGCTTGAGGGTCCTATGGGTGGAGCACTTTTTGAAACGGCTTGCGTCACCCAATTTTACAAACGTTTTTCCGCTTTTGCCGACCCTTGTTCGCTTTATTATTACCGTAGTACGGACGGGTTGGAGGTAGATCTCTTGATCGAAACCGGCAAAGCGACTTATCCTATCGAAATGAAGCTGTCTTCGACCATTGATTATGGGCGCGTGATTCCTTTAATGAAGTGGCTTGAAATTTCGAGCAGCAAAGATACTCGTGGCTTAGTTATCTCTACCTCTAAGCAATTAGGAGCCGTGGGAAAGAATGTTGTGAATTGTCACTATTCTTTGATTTAAGAAAGTCAAA
>DOMD01000110.1 GCA_003510525.1 Candidatus Omnitrophota bacterium | reverse complement strand
GATTTGGTAATTGAAACCCAGCCGATTCAGGTTCCGGCGGCACCCTTGGGTGGGCCTGAGGTTAAGCCGCAGGTTGAATACGCTGGCGCTGAGGATCTGGGTGTTTTGCTTGTTAAACCAACCGAGAAAGAGATTCAACAGGCCCTGAAGAACGCCGGCCTTTATGATGGGGAAGTAGATGGCAAAATCGGCCCCAGAAGTAAAAGGGCCATTGAGGAATTTCAGGCCCAGAATAATTTGAAGGCCGACGGTAAGGTTGGCGCCAAGACCTGGCAGAANNGAGCCCATGGCCGCGGAATAAGTAAAATTTTTCAGGTAAGGTAATTTAAGAGGGCCGTGTTTAAAAGGGAGGCATCCTTTAAAGCGCGGCCTTTGTTTTGGGCTGGACAGCCTGAGCTGGCTAATGTATAATCCATTACAGAATGCGTAAAGACATTTTAGGGGATATTCGTTATTTAAAAGGCGTGGGCCTTAAGCGGGCGGCGCTTTTTAATAAGCTGGAAATCAGTTCAATTGAGGGCCTGCTCTATTATTTCCCCCGCCGTTATGAAGATAGGACTGTAATTACCGGTATTGGCAGTCTCGCCCCGGGAGAATATCAGACAGTGAGGGCAAAAATTATTAGAGTCAAAGAGCGCCCTGTTTTCAGGCGGAGAGGTTTTAGGATTTTTGAAGCTGTGGCTGAGGATTCAACCGGAAGGCTGTCCTGTGTCTGGTTTAATCAGCCGTATTTAAAAAACTATATTATGATTGATAGGGAGGTTATGCTTTTTGGCAAGGTCGGCCTTTACGGGAACAGCCCGCAAATGCAGAATCCGGAATATGAAGTTATGAGTTCGCGCTCATCAGACGGGACAGAACCAAACGGCCAATCGAANNGCCAAAGGATGTTTAGGCGCCTTATAAAAACCTGCCTGGATGAGTATCTGCCCGGCATTATAGATATCCTGCCTTATGACATCAGACAACGTAATCATTTACTCAACATAGCTTCGGCAGTCCTGAATATGCATTTTCCTCAGGATGCCCTTCGCCAGGAAGAGGCCTATAAGAGGATTATCTTTGAAGAGTGTTTCCTGATGCAGTTAATTTTTGGCCTTAAACGTTATAAGGCGGATAAGATAACAGGGATTGCTCACAGGCTAAATGAGGATTTTTTAAAGAGCTTTGAGGAGGGGTTGTCTTTTNNGCTGTATGATTTCAGTATCCAACGGCGCGCAGGCGGCCTTTATGGCTCCCACTGAAATTCTGGCCCAACAGCACTTTCGGGTTATTAGCCATCAGCTTTCGGCTCTCAGCTGTCAGGGGCGCGCCTGTAAGGCAGGGCTCCTGACCAGCAGTGTGCCGCTTAAGGAAAAACAAAAAATATATAATGAAATAAAAAATGGGACGATAGATATACTTGTGGGAACCCATGCCTTGCTTCAAGAGGAGGTGGAATTTAAGGATTTAAGTTTGGTGGTGATAGATGAACAGCATAAATTCGGAGTATATCAGAGAATGGGCCTGTTGACCAAGGGTCTTAATCCGGATTGTTTGATTATGACCGCGACCCCGATACCGCGCACCTTGGCCTTGACTATTTATTCTGATTTGGACATTTCCACTATTGACGAGCTTCCTTCCGGAAGAATTCCGGTTAAGACTTATCTGTCCGGCGAAGATAGGCGGGGGTGGGTGTATGATTTTATCCGCCAGAGCCTTCAATCCGGCCGCCAGGCTTATATCGTATATCCCATAATTGATGAGTCAGAAAAATTGGAGCTGAAATCAGCCAAGGCGATGTATGAAGACCTGAAGAAAAATATTTTTAGCGATTTTAAGGTAGGGCTTATCCACGGGAAGATGAAACAGAAAGAGCGGGATAAGGTTATGGCCTCTTTTAGAAAGGGCGAGATTGACCTTTTGGTTTCTACCGTGGTGATTGAGGTGGGCATAGACGTGGCTAACGCCTCGGTAATGGTCATTGAGCATGCCGAGAGATTCGGCTTATCCCAATTGCATCAACTGCGCGGCAGGATAGGAAGGGGAACACACCAGTCGCACTGTATCTTGATTAGTGATTCCGTAAGCGGTGAGTCGGGACAGAGGTTAAGGGTGATGGTTGAAGAGTCTGATGGTTTTAAGATTGCCGAGCGGGATTTGGAAATCCGGGGGCCGGGTGAGTTTTTTGGGGCGCGCCAGCACGGCATACCGGAACTCAGGGTTAATCCCCTGGAGAATATGGAGTTGCTGCAGGCGGCTAAAAAAGAAGCCGATGCCTTAATCAAAAAGGACCCTCGGCTTGGCCTTAGGCAGAATACGGGATTAGCCGATATCTTAAAGAGAAGATTCCCGGATTGCGAAAAGATAGTTGAAGCAGGATAATACTAATATTTTAATTATGAAGGTTAAGGCTGAGGTCAAGGTTAACGTAGGGACAGAACATTGTTCTGTCCCTACAGAAGCCTAAGCCTTAATCTTTATAATTAAAATTTTAACTATGCCTAAAATAAGATGCCTGATAACGATGGGGGATCCTTCAGGGATAGGTCCGGAGATTATTGTTAAGGCCCTAAACAGTAAACGGATAAATGGCCTGGCGGACTTCTCCATTATCGGTGACGCTTGGGTATTTGGTAGAAATCAAAAATCAAGAATCAAAAATCATAGATTTAGAGAATGTTGCCAGGAAGAATTTTGAATTTGGTAAGGTCCGGGCTGAATATGGGCGGGCCGCCTGGGAATATTTGGAAAAGGCCTTAGGGCTGATTAAGGCCAAAAAGGCGGATTGCTTAGTTACCTGTCCTATCAATAAAGAAGCGCTTAAGCTGGCTGGCTGTGATTGCCGGGGGCATACCGGATATATCGCGGAATACTTTAAGGTGAAGGACGAGGTAATGATGCTTTTTAATCGCAAATTCCGGGTTTCTTTGGTCACCCGGCATATTCCTTTAAAAGATGTTCCCCGGTTTTTAAGTAAAGAGAAGATATTTAAAACTGTGTTAGGGACGGCTAAAGGCCTGACTTCTTTGTTCGGGATTAAGCATCCTAAAATTGCCGTTTGCGGGCTTAATCCTCACGCTTCCGACAACGGCGCAATCGGCGATGAAGAAAAACGGAGTATTATTCCGGCCCTAAAAAAGGCCAAAGATCGAGGTATCTTAGCCAGCGGCCCGTATCCCGCGGATACCCTTTTCTCAAAGGCCGGTGAGTTCGATTGTATGCTAGCGATGTATCATGACCAAGGGCTTATTCCGCTTAAGCTTAGCGGCTTTAAGGACGCGGTTAATGTAACCTTGGGCCTGCCTTTTGTCCGCACTTCACCGGCTCACGGCACCGCCTTTGATATCGCCGGAAAGAACGCCGCTTCCGCCGAATCCCTGATTCAGGCCATTAAAACCGCCCTCCAATGCGCCCAAAACCTAAGAAAAGCTTAGGCCAGAATTTCTTAGTTGATAAAAATATCCAAGAAAAGATAATCCAGTCGGGTAATCTCAAAAAAAGCGATGTTGTTTTAGAGATAGGACCGGGAAGGGGGGAGCTGACATCGCTTCTCCTGGAGAGGGTCAAAAAAGTCATTGCCGTTGAGATAGACTCATCTCTTTGCGCGATTTTAAGGGATAAATTTTCCGGCTATCAGAATTTTGAGCTGATTAATCAGGATATCTTAAAGTTTGTTATCCGCGATTTTATCAAAAATGATCAAAAACTTAAAGTTATCGCCAATCTGCCTTATTATATCTCCACCCCGATTATCACCCATCTGTTTGAGCATAGAGAAGTAATCAAAGAGATATATCTCACCTTGCAGAAAGAATTGGCTTCGCGTTTAACCACTGGTCCGGGAAGCAAGGAATACGGCTCAATCAGTTGTTTTATCCAATTTTATTCTGATGCCCAGATACTTTTTCCTATCAAGAATACCTCTTTTTGGCCGGCACCCAAGGTGGATTCCTGCTTTCTTAAATTAAAAATACTCTCTAAACCGAAAGTAAAGGTGAGTGATGAGCAATTATTCTTTAGATTTATCCGCGCCGCCTTTAACCAGCGCCGCAAATCCCTCAAAAACAGCCTGGGTTCATTACTGCCTGAGCCTTTACTTAAGGATTGTTTAAAATCAGCCAAGCTCAAGCCAAACCTACGGGCCGAAGATTTATCCCTATTTGATTTTGCTCATCTCGCAAATTGTTTAGTGAGAAAGAAATATGGCGTATAGAGTATAAAAAAACTTGATTTTTTCCGCAAGATATGGTAATTATTAAGCAGGAGGAAAAATGGCTAAATTAAAATTCCAGAAAGTAATATTGACGGTAGAATTTTACAGGGAAGGTAATAAATTTATTGCCTATAGTCCGGCTTTGGACCTTTCTACCTGTGCTGATACCCAAGAACAGTCTAAAAAAAGATTTGAGGAGATGCTGCCGATTTTTTTAGAAGAGATAGATAGAATGGGAACGCTTGAGGATGTACTCATGGAATGTGGTTGGAGGAAGACAGGACGTCTTCAAAAACGCTGGATGCCGCCGATATCTGTCGGCCGGGGCCAGGAAGAAGTGAGCATCCCTTGTCCCGCCTAAATCCTATAGATTATAAGAGATTTGAGAAATTTCTGTTTTATGTGGGTTGTGAATTTGTGAGACAGAAAGGCGACCATCGGATTTATCAAAAGGCAAATCTTAAGCGTCCGATAGTTGTGCCTGCCATTAAGGATATTCCTGTGTTTATTATTTTGAATAATCTTAGAATATTGGGTATTAGTAAAGAAGAATACATCTTAACGTTGGAGAATATATAAAATTCCATACCTAAAAAGTAATAAAAAACTTAAAAAAATTTGCTTTTTGGATAATCTGTGGTATACTTAAGTTGAAGATACGCTACTGATAAAGGTTCACCCGTTAGAAATAAGGGGTGGATCACGTTAGGAAATGATTTCTAACGGGGTAAACCATTCGTAAGGATGGGGCGCAAAGCCAAGGGTCCTCACCGTAAAATAAGCCGAAGGACAGCCGGGTTGCCAAAGGGTGGTAAAAGTATTTAAGCCTATTGGTTAAGCGCCAATAGGCTATTTTTTTATCGCAAAGACGCAAAATGTAACCGCAAAAGCGCAAAAGATTTCTCTTGACAAGGGTTTTTACAGGCTTGATAATAGGATACATATATTGCCTTACTTTAAGGCAGGAAGGAGGATAGGGAAAGAAGAAGTAAAGGGTTCAATTTATTATATATATAAAAAAATACTCCGAAATTTAGAAGTCAAAAAATCTCATTTTTTGAACATACTTCGGAGAGTTTCGCGAGAAAGAGGGAGGATTACTATGTTTATCAAAAATAAAAGAAGTGGTTCGACTACGCTCACCACAAGAAGTGGTTTTACCTTAGTTGAAATTATGATCGTAGTGGCCATTATCGCCTTATTGGCCGCGGTAGGTATACCCAGCTTGCTTAATGCCAGAAGGACTGCTAACGACGCGGCGGCTTCGGCAAATATCAAAAGTATAGCTACCGAGATGGAAACTTATGCCGCGGGGGCTGGTGCCGGAGCTTATCCGGTTAAAGCTGAATTGACGGCTAATAGCATATCTGATAGGTTGTGCGCGGACGATGCCGCCACTGTAACTGCTGTTGGCGGTTTTGATTATGGATGCACATTAGCCGCCGGCGGATACACGGTTACTGCTAGCGCGACTACCTGTACTAGCACNNGCGTCTCTACTGTTATTTTGTGCAGTAAGCCAAAGGGGGGAGGCGCAAGCTTTCCCCTTTTGTTTGAAAATTCTTGTCTGAATAGAGCATTAAGAGTATAATTCTCGCTGGTGAAAGAATACTATGAACAAATGGCTTAATTTGCGTAACGTGTTGAATAACAGGGGGCCTGCCCCGTTAGAGATAGGTTGCCGAAGGCAACCGTCGGACGCCTCTGGCGTCCTATCTCTAACGGGGTTTACCCTGGCTGAGGTTATTTTGGCCGCGGCGATCCTGGTATTCGCTTTAACCGGACTGCTGGCTCTTTTTATCAGTTG
>DOMD01000041.1 GCA_003510525.1 Candidatus Omnitrophota bacterium | reverse complement strand
CCCTCATAAAATTCTTCGCGCAGATTCGGGCTGAGCCGGTCAAAAGGCGCGATATACTCTGTTAGCCCCTCCTTAATTCTTAATCCGATTTTATCACCAATAATACCGTATGAATACCCCCGGTCATTCAAAAACCCCCCAAAGTTCTTGAGAGAAATAATATTTAAATTTCCCAATAACCCCAAGGCTGACACCGAAAACACAAAGATAGCGGACATTTTTTTGCCGCGTATCCTACCGGAAAAAATTCCCAAAATAACCGGAATAAACGGCATCACCGGCATCATATAGCGGTATCCGATATAATGCGGCCAAATCCTGGGGTCCTCCCACGGCTGAGGCAATATAGAATAATTGCTAAAGATATAGCACAAAAAAAAGAATAACGGATAAACCAGAATCAGCGCCTCCCGGGCAGTCCGCTCCGGAACCACCTTGACCTCTTTTAAAGTTATCGGATACATTAAGCTGGCGCCCAGCCTCAAGATATCTTTTCTGCATATCCTTAAAAGAAAAATCCCCGCGAATAAAAACATAAAATAATAGGCATAGGATAACACCCCTCCCGGGACTTTAAGGAAGTCGGCAAAAAGGAAAGAATTCGGCAAATCGGACCCAAAAAGACGGACGGCCTTAGAAGCAATCCCCCCTACATCACCCGCGAGCACCTCAGAAAACAAAGATCTTCCGTTTACCCCCCAGACATTTTGATCGTAAAAAAAGGCGTAATATAACGATGGAGAAAATCCCACAAGGAATCCGCAAATAAAAATAAAAAATCCTTTTCCGCGAAAAAAGCTTTTATCGAAGGCATACCAGCCTGCCAATATGAAAATTACTGTTACCAGGTAGGTTTGGACAAACCATACCCCGAATCCGCTCACCAAACCCAAAGCCAGGAAATAGCGGATTTTTTCTTTTTGCCCGCCAAAAAATATATGGTAAAAAATAAATATACTTAGGATCGTAAAGAAACTGGCTTCCGGATGCGCCCCCCAGGTAATCAAAGAAGTCATAGTATAGGATGGAACGCAGAAAATGAATATCAACGCGGTAACTACGGCTATCCTGCGCCTGAAAAATTTGTCTAAAAAAAGATACCATAACACAAAAGTCCCTAACGCGAACAAGAGAGCGACGAGTTTTAAAGAAAAATAGGTCTCGCCGAATAACCAGAAAAACGGCACCGCCAATATTCCTACCACCAATGTCCCCCCGGGGAAATATTCCACTTTAAAATCAAGGTATTCCCACAACGGAATTAAAGGGCCATGGATAATCTCCCTGGCGATTGTCCCGCGGTATAATTCCTCCGGCTCATAAAGCCGGTTTGAATAGGTAAGCAACACTAAAAGCCTGAAAACCAGGAACAGACCGATGAGAAAAAACAGAATAATTAGTCCTTTTCGCTTATTAGTCATATGTATACTATTTCATTTCCTGAAATAAATCCGGATGCCGTTTATAACCATTATTATGCCCAGCCCCAGCCCTATCACAGCCTTAGTGCCCAAGATAGCCGGCTTATTCATCAAGCAATCAAAACCCACAACAAACNNCCTGGGCGATATTATTGGCTAAAAGCGCGTTCCCCTTTCTCGTGCAATGGCCAAAGTCTCCGGCAAACCTATCCACAAAATAATCCTGGTACCTGCCATTCTTTAGGGCTTCTTTAAATATGCCTTCGTTATCCACCAAAACAATACCCTCAGGGTCAGCAAACATTCTCTCGATAGTTTCCACCTTTCTCGCCGGATACTGCACGCAGACTAATTTTATCCCCTTAGCTAACACAATGCTTCTTAATTTATTATAATTACGGCGGGTTACTTTATTAATAAAATCCAGTTTGAACTTTATCCGGTCGAAATATGCTAAAGATTCAGCATGCTTTCCTTGCGCGTCCTTGACAAAACCCAGATACCAGTAAGGCATCGGCTCGCGAGGGCTTAACGCTATGGCTTTTTTTAACATATCCTCAGCCTCAACAAACATATTCCTTTCAAAATAATGCAGGCCAAGATCCATATAACTATTAAAATTGTCCTCCGGGTCCAGGCGCATAGCTTTTTTGAACATCATTTCCGCTTCAGGATACTTTCCCACACTTTGATAAAATTGCGCCAAATCATAATAACCGTTTGCCTTGGAAGGATTCGCCGCTATTACTTTCCTAAACGCCTCTTCGGCGCGTAAAGAAAATCCCATCTCAAAATAACGCCATCCCAAATCAATATACACTTCAGGATACGCGCTCGCCAGGGCTTCAGCCTTTCCAATCAATTCCCAGGCCTTATCATACAGGCCTTGCTCATAATAACACTGGCTTAAAGAAACATAAGCCAATGGTTTCCGGGGCGCCAACTCTATAACTTTCTTAAACATACGCTCTGCTTCCGGATAATGACGATATTCCAGGTTAGACAGCCCTTCAATAAAATATGCGTCTTTAAAGCTGTCTTTTGACCACAGTCTCGCGGCTGATAATTTAAGAAGCTTATACACCCGTAACGGCCGGATAAAACCTTCTATTCTTGAAACCAGATTATTCCCCGGAAGGCTGATTGAATCATCATTTACCCCTATCATAGTAATTATCATATCCGGGTTATACTTGTTAATATTATATTCAAGCTCCGAAAGAATAACAAAGGTATCCGCTCCGGGAATTCCCCTGTTAATCACGCTGAATTTCCTGGAAGGAATTTTTTGATTCAAAATCTCCTCCAGCTGGGAGGGATAGGAATCCTCCCCTCCAAAGGCAGTAGTAGATTCACCCAAACATAATACGCGGTATTGGTTTAGCCCGGCCTGCTTCAGCGACGCCTGATTCCGGTAATCCTGATAAAACAGATACAGGGCGCCTCCAAGACGCAAAATCACCTCCAGCATAACCACGAATAGAGAAATGCCAAAGATTACCAGGGCGATTTTTTGCCTAAAGGCCATCCTGTTCATACCTAATTAACTAATTTTGAGAAATATTCTTGCCATAAAACATCGGAGACATTATTGGCCATAATCCTATTTCCCTCCGGAGTGCAATGGCCGAAGTCACCGGCAAACCGGTCAATAAAATAATCCTCGTATCTGCCATTTTTAACGGCCTCTTTGAAAATTTCCTCGTTGTCAACAAAGAGTATCCCCTCGGACGCATCAAACATATCTCTTAAAGGCTTCAGGCCGCGCATAGCATATTGCATGCAGACTAACTTGATCCCCTTACGCGAAAGCATATCTCTTAGCTGATTATAATTATGGCGGGCGCCTTCATTATAATGCCCGGTTATCCGCCCAACCTCATTAAAATACGCCTCTGTCTTTATCCGCATCTCTTGGGTTTGAGGATAAAGCTCCTTATTCGCATAATAGCACTGCGCCAGTTCCGTATAGCCGATCTTGGCATTCGGCCTTATTGTTATGGCCTTTCGGTAAGCCTCCTCTGCCTGAAGATATTTGCCTTGCGCCCCATAACACCATCCCAGGTTAAGATAAACCGCGTCATTACCAACTGAAACCGCCAAGGCCGTTTTCAGGATCGCCTCGGCTTCAGGATAATGTTTATGCTCCTGGTAAAATTGACCTAACTCTATATATGCAGAATAATCCTTCGGCTTTATAGCTATGGCCTTCTTAAATGTCTCTTCTGCAGCAAGGATTCTGCCTTGCTCATCATAACACCAGGCTAAATCAACATAAGGCACCGGATTGCTGTTGTTGAGCGCCATTGACTTTTTATACATCTCCTGGGCTTCTGAATAACGCCCCTGGGCCTGGTAGTCCCTTCCGCGCACAAGATACAAACTCCCCAGAAAATACGCCTCGCGCAGTCTCACCGATATCAACCTGGCAAGCTTAAAAATACGCAGATTCTTGATTGCTGTCTTTACCGGGATGAGGCTCCCCCGGGGGGAAACATCTCCTATCAAATCAATATCGTCATTTATGCCCATCATCGCGATCACCATATGAGGCTTGTATTTCTTCAGATTATCCTCCAGCTCGCCGAGGATGCCTGATGTATCCGTCCCGGGAACGCCTTTATTTATTACCTTAAATTCCATTCCGGGGATCTTTTGATTCAATATTCCCTCCAACTGCCGGGGATACGCGGTATCCCCCTCGCAGGCAGTGGTGGACTCACCTAAGCACAATATCCGGTATTGCTTAAGATTAAATCTATTATAAGACAGCTTATTAAGGCATTCCTGGGAAGATAAATAAGCAAAACCGGCAATACGCAGCGTGGACTCAACAATAAACGCGGATAGCGCAACCCCTAATATAACCAGCGCCGCTTTTTGCCTCAGAGATGCCCCTGCCATATTTATTTCACTGCCGCTGTATAGAAAAATATTCCTTAATGATAACTTCGGCTACATTCTTCGCCAGTAAGTCAGCGCCCTTATCGGTAAAATGGCCGAAATCTCCGGCAAACCTGTCCACGAAATAATCTTCGTACATTCCTTCCCTTATCGCCTCCTTAAAAGTCTTTTCATTATCCACGAATTTGATCTTATCTATTGACTTGAATATTCTCTTTAAAGGCTTAAGCGGCCTGCGGGGATATTGAACGCACACCAGCTTTATTCCCCTTCCTAAAACAATTTCCGCTAATTTACGATAATTACGCCTGGTCATTTCACTTAGATCATCGGTGCTTCTAATCTTTTCTACCACTTTATCTATTACCTCCTGGGCCTCTTTTTTACGGCCCTCCTTCTCATAAAATCTGGCTAATTCCGTATAAACAATATCCACTCCCGGAGCTATCTCTATCGCTTTCTTAAACATTTCTTCAGCCAGAGCAAGCCTCCCCTGGCCGGCGTAACACCATCCCAGCTCACGATAACCGACTTCGTTATCCGGATCTATTTTCGGTAATTCTTTAAGTAAAGTCTCAGCCTCGGCATAGGCCTGCCGCTCAAGAAGATATCTCCCGAATTCAAGATGAGCATCGTAAGCCCGGGTATTAGATTCCAGGGCTTTTCTAAACATCTCCCGGGCATCAGCGAACCTTTCCATATCATTATAACACTGGCCTAATTCAATAAAGGCCCTATAACTATTGCCGGACAAATCCAGGGCTTTTTTGAACATTTCTTCAGATTTCGAATAATCCTGGCGCTCCATCCAATACCTGCCGTATTCAAGATAAGGAACATACTCCTGAGGATCGGTTTGAACGGCTTTGCTAAAAAACTCCTCCGCTTTAGAATAATCCTCCCGCTCAAGATAATACCGAGCGAATTCTATATAAGCATCGTACTCTTTCGGCTTAATTTCTATTACCTTATTGAATAGGCGTTCGGCCATCATATAATCGTCTTTCTCCTGATAATAATGGGCCCGGGCAATATATATCTCTTTAAGGATATCTCTTTCCTGAATCTTCGTGGAAAATACCTTTAA
>DOMD01000107.1 GCA_003510525.1 Candidatus Omnitrophota bacterium | reverse complement strand
CGCTGGCTGTCTATGTTAAATCTGTCTTTTAAAATCTGATCTAAGCTCAGCTTTTCGCTCATTGTTTTCTTTGCTAATTCCTTAATTCATACCTTACTACCACCGGCTGATTCTGCCTTAACAAAACAACCTCAAAGCTCGATTGCTTGCGGATTGCGCCTAACATCTGCATCGCGTCTTGAGCGCTTTGCAGGCGCTGTCCTTGCACGGAATGAATGATATCCCCATTTTTTATTCCGGCTTTCTCAATAATGCTTCCCGCGGGAACGTTCTCTATACTGAAGCCCAACAATGTATTAGAAACAGTATCGGAAACCGGCATAATCTTAACTGTCCGCAATAACTCATTGGCCTCAAACATAAGGCTGACCAGCCCGGATCTGCTGATTGATTTTACGCCCGCGGCATCGGTAAAGATAATGCCTTTCTCATCCAAAGCGCCTCCATTGCTTCCTCCGGCCAGCAGTAATTCCCTGGTAGAGCCGTTTTTCGCCAGGAGGACCTTAGCCGGAAGGATGGCTTGGATTTTATAATCACCGAGGACATCATTGAGCTTGTAAAGCGAGCGTTTATCCGCCTGAGAATCGTAAATAAAAGCTAAAGACAGGCCGCCGATGATAGTCCCCCGCAGTTCAAACGGCAAAGGCTCGCCGTCTTTATCTTCCCGGGTCAAAGAGATATTCTCAGATAAAGAAACTAATGGTTTATTATTCTGGCTTAATTCGGGAATATGGTATGCCGGTTGAGGGGTAAGCTGGTGCTGGCGGCGGGGACCCGGATGAATAAAAATATTTGGAAAAAATAGGAACGCCAAACTAAAAATACTTATCCAGACCAGGTCTTTTCCATGTAGTTTCACTTGAAAATCTCCTCTTAAGTGCGATAAATCGCACCGCTACGCGACACGAATAATCCAGGCTCTATTTTCATCCTCATTGGTGCCGCGCCGCCTTCGGCAGGGCATGAAAGTTTCATCTGAAAAATTTATTTAATTTTTCTTTTCTCAGAGGCGATAAATCGTTATAAAACGAACAATTCCGGCACATTTCCGGATAGCGCGATGAATAAAAACCCTTTCTTATGTTTCCTACCCGTTGATCCCGCCACATCTCTAAAATAGTTTTATCTTTAATATTCCCGAGCACAAATTCGGCATCCCCATCCAAATCCCTGCATCCACATAATGTCATATCTCCATTGCTTAAAATCGTCGGACCAGAATAAAGAAGCCAGCACGGTTCTGTCTTTTTAAGCGGTCTTCTTAAACGCATTATTCCTTTTAGGTCTTGCTGTTTAATCCGCCCGCTCCAACTGTCATAATGTATATTATATTCGAGTTTGAATTTAAATCTTCTTAATTCTTTATACGCCGGCTCTCCTAATAACCTGCTAAGCGGCGCGTCCGAACGCAGCCCAATATGGATATCAACCCTATTGCCGCGCAACTTGTTTTCTTTCAGAATATTCAACAGGCCTTCATACACATCATTCCAGTGATTTACGCGATATGCCCGTAAATATGTTTCCGCGTCAAACCCGCCAATACTTATGGTTACGCTATTAACTCCTGATGTGATAATATCCCTGGCATCCATTCTGTTAATTAAAATCCCGTTAGTGAAAAACGAGATGTGCGCTATATTTTGCCTGCTTCGCGCGTATTTAATTTTCTCGATAAAACTCGGGTCAATGAGCGGTTCGCCTACGATAGGAGTAAATGTTATGTTCCCCCCGCCAAAACAATTGAATTCATCTACCGCTTTTTTAAATAAATCCATAGATAAAATCCCTTTTGAACTTTTTAGATACTGATACCCGCAAAAGACGCAATTGGCGTTACAAATATTTGTAACTTGAAAACCAAGGCTGGTTGGTTTCTGGGAGATTTTGGCGAGCACATCATCCAAATCAATAAACGGTAGAATAAATTTCTCAAGCTTTCTTCGCGTAAAAGATATGATTTTTTCGCTAATTACCGAAACCGCGTTAAAATAATCCGTCATATTATTCGTTTGTGATCAAAGTGCTTTTGCGAACAATTTATTATATATAATTAATGTTTCTTGGGCCAATCTATCCCAAGAAAAAAGTTTAGCCCGTTCCAAGCTTCTTTGGCGCATTGATTCCTTTAACTCTCTATCCGTAAGTAGGCGCGATATCGCGTCTGCCCAGCCCTCAACATCCCTAGGATTTACAAGAATGCCGGCGTCGCCGATAATTTCAGGCAAAGAGGTAACATTAGAGGCGATTATAGGAACACCGCTGGCCATGGCTTCGACAACCTGAAATCCAAAACCTTCATAGAGCGACGGATCAACATATACATCCGCCGCCTGATATAAAGCCGCCAATTCTCCCGTCTGCTTTTCCGCAAAATATCCGGTAAATAGTATCCTGTCTTCCAGGTTTAATTCCCCGATTAACTTCTTAAACCCTGAGCCTTCANNTCCGCGATTAACCTCTCCAACCCGGAAACTTGAGGATCGACATTTCCGGCGATTATGAGTTTTTGAGGAATTTCTGACTCCTGCCGCGCTCTTCCAAACGCGCGGATAACCACCGCGGTATTATCCCGGGGGTCAGTGGAAGAAATATGCAGGATATAGCCGGAGTCGGCATTGTATTTTCGCCTGGTCTCCCTCAAAGCCATATCATCCCCAGGGGCGCAAAAACAAGCGCTTACTCCGGGATATAAAACCTGTATTTTATTTCCCTCCACAGCGTATTTTCTTATAAGATCGGTTTTAGTGCTCTGAGAGCTAGCCATAATTACGGCCGCCTTCCTCAGGATATAAGGAAAAAGGATTTCATTATATTTATAGCTTATCTTTGAATATAAGGAATTGTGCCCGGCGCGTGACATTAAATCTATCCGGTAATCAGGTATCTCAAAGATAAATAACGCGATTTTTGTTTTGGCCAGAATAGGCAAAGAATCCGATGTGGTATGATAAATGTCCAATTTATATTTTCTGAGAATCCGCGGAAGCTGAAATTGATCCCAGATTATATGGTTAAGCAGGCCAATCCGGACATAATGAAAATTACCTTGCCGCGGCAGCTCAGGGAGGATATTTTTTTTGTTAAGGAAAATATAATAACAATTTAGTTTATCTAACCCGGCCAGAGCGATAAGGAGGTTATGCTGGTAGCGGGATACCCCTTTTCCCGTAACGGAAAGGCTCGTCGCGTCTATGCCTATAATTGCCATTTTATCAGTTATCTTTTACGGCCTCTGAATATACAGCCATTATCTTATCCAGCATTACAGATAAAGGAAAATGCGCTTTTACCATTTCATATCCGGCTTCTCCCATTTTCTTTGAGATTTCCTGATTCTTGAGATGATACCTAAGCGCTTCAGCTAATTTATCCGGACTGCCCTGAGGAACTATCGTGCCGGTCTGCCCGTCTATTACAATTTCGGTATTACCGCCCACAGGAGTGGTGATTACCGGTTTTTTCGCTGCCATGGCTTCCAGAATAACTACCGGCAATCCCTCAATAAAAGAAGGAAGAGTAAAAATATCAAAAACATTCATGAGCTCGCGGATATCCGAACGATAGCCCGTAAAAATCACCCGCCCTTCTAATCCAAAGCCACGGGCTAACTCCCGCAAACTATTTTTATATTCCCCCGCCCTTTCTAAATCTTCGCCGACTATCAGAAAAATACAATCGTATTCTTTTGCGATTATTTTCGCGGCTTTAATTAACACCTGCTGGCCCTTAGCCTCACAAAGGCGTCCTACCTGGGCGATGATTTTTTGGTTTTGCCTTATGCCGAATTCATCTCTAATTCTTATACTGCTGTTACTATCGTGGCCGCAAGAACTTAAACTAATTCCGTTATATATAACGTCGATTTTACCCGGAGCAACCCCTTGGCAAATAATTTCTTTTTTTATCGCTTGAGAAACCGCGATAATCTTAAAGCAAAGAAACCTGCTGGTAAACCAATTAATAATAAATTGATACGCTCCGATAAAAACGTTCTTATTGAAGCTCTCCCGCACATGGGCATGATTTATTACCGGCACGCCGGCAATGAAACCTCCCAGGCGGCTTAAAACCGTCCCCCCCAATGGAGAGTGAGAATGTATCAGGCCAATGCCTTCCTTTTTAATTACGCGTGCCAGCCTGAGGGCGCTATCCAGCCTTAATGTCTTACGCGTATCAATATGATACACCTTAATTCCTTTTTCTTCTAAAAGCCGCGTAAATTTGCCTTCTGTAGGCGAGTTGACGACTACGCCGTATCCTTTTCTCAGGGCCTCATCAATAATCCTTAAGGCGATTATGTTGCCGCCTGTAATTTCCCCGTTAATAACCGGATAGAAAATTTTTAGCTTCATTTCAATTTTCTTTACAGCCCATCAGAAAAATATCCGCCCCCAGCAAATCATCAAGAGGGCTGGTAAAATCACGAATAAAAGCACCCCTAAAGCGAATCTTGCAAAATTTTCTAAAAAAACCGGTATCTTGAAAAATATAAAAATACCTTATAAGATCGCTGATAAAAGCTGAACCACAGACCTTCGCATTTTTTAAACCCAACCGGCCGGCGAGCTGAAATAACTCCTGCCTCCTGAACGCGCCTTCATAGCCTAGGTGCCATTTATTTTCCTTCTGAAGGCAAGATTTAAGCATTTCATGCGGAA
>DOMD01000197.1 GCA_003510525.1 Candidatus Omnitrophota bacterium | reverse complement strand
CCTGCAGGGTATGAACCGGCCTTTCCGGAATCAAGGAAACCCAAAGCCGCCCGGCCTTTAATCTTCAGCTTGGCTAAGCTATTGGCCAAATCCACTCTCCCGGCCTGCGTTGCCTGAGAGGTTTCCTTTAATTTCGTCACCTCTTCTTTTGCTTTTTTGCTTTCTTCCTTGCTCACTACCTGCTCTACCTCTAACTTCTCAATCCTCTTCAACAACTCCTGGACCTGGGATTTTAAAACTGTCAACTCTTCTTCTTTTGAGCCTTCAGCGAAAACATTAACCACCGTAATATTAAATAAGAACAAGGCCAACACCGCCAACTTAAAAAATCTATTCCACATTTTTATCTACTTTCCTTTTCAATCATTAATTCTATCTTCTTAGGATCCTTGATTCCGTCAAGATTAAACACCATGCTCAAAATAATCTGTTTGATGAAATTTTTCAAAAATGGCTTCAGCGTGATACTCTTGCCGTTAATATATAATTTCAGTTTAAACTCTTTTCCTATATCGTTCATTTCAACTGAAAATCTCCTCATAAGCGCGATAAATCGCGCCGCTACGCGACACGAATAACCCAAGCTCTATTATCATATCTACTCCAAATAAGTTACTTCCGCGGTTTCACCCGCGCGAATAACCTCCATATCTTCGGGTAATTCCATAATCCCATTGGCCAAAACCATTGATTTTAAAATCCCCGAACCCTGAGGCCCGGTTAAAAAAGCATAGAGCCGGCCCTCTTTGTTTTTTAAGACCACGCGCAGAAAATAACGCAGTCCCTTCTTTTTCTCAAAATCATCCCCGGCTGTCGCCGGAAGGCGAAATCTAAAAATATCCCCGGCCCCGGACATCTTTAAAAGCGCGGGACGCGCAAACTGCTCAAAACTGACCATACCGGAGACCGGATTCCCCGGTAGGCCGAATACCGGAACCTTTCTCATTAAGCCAAAGACCAGAGGCTTTCCCGGCTTCATAGCCACCCGCCAGAATTTCATTTGCGTGCCCATATCCTTTAAAACATCCTTGACAAAATCATAATCCCCCACCGAAACCCCTCCGCAGACAATTAAGACATCCGCGCTTAGACCCTGGCGAATCTTATCCTCTATGGCTTTCTTATTATCCCGGGCAATTCCTAACAATATAGGAAGGGCTCCCGCTTTAAGCACCTGCGCGTATAACGAATAGCTGTTGGAATTACGGATTTTCCCCGGGGTCAGCTTTTGCTTAATTTGTACCAATTCATCACCGGTTGCCAGTATAGCCACCTTCGGTTTCCTGAAAACCTTAACCCGGCCAAACCCCAAAGACGCCAGCATCCCAATGTGCCCGGATTTTAAGATTGACCCCTTCTTAATCACCACCTCGCCTTTTTCCACATCCTCCCCAGCATACCGAACATTCTCCCCCTTCTTTACTGCTTTAAGTATTTCAACCATCTCATTTTTTTTACTGTGGACTAATTCCGTGTCCTCTACCATCACCACACTATCCGCTCCCTTGGGTAATGGCGCTCCGGTCATAATTCTGATTGCCTCACCCGGCCGGATTGTTTTGCCGGTAGTATATCCTGCCGCCAAACTCCCCACCACCTCTAAAATTTTCGGATTCTCTCCTCTTGAGCCTTTTACATCTTCGGCCCGCACCGCGAAGCCGTCCATGGCGCTGTTATTAAAAGGCGGAATGTTTTCTTTGGATTTTAAATCCGAAACACACACCCTCCCCAGAGCCGATTCAATCTTAATCAGCTCATTCTCTTTTACCGGAAAGATGTTCTTTAAGATAATTTCTCTGGCCTGGCGGACGCTTATCATTTTATATTGTGAAATTTTTCACATTTACGGGATAATAAAAATGTCTACAGGTGCATTGCTTACTTCCACACCCGCAGACTCTCTTTATAATTTTGATTATATCACTCAAAAAAATCTTGTCAATAATTTTTTTCACCTAAAACCCTAAATCAAATTTCATTCCGTCGTAGGCGGCGAGGACTTCTGTCCCTAACTCCCGCGACAGGCGCTCTGCCAGGATATGCGGCTTATGCTGAAGCATCGTCATTCCGAAATGGGTCAAGATAGCGGTTTTGGGCTTTATGTTTTGGATAATCTTTTGGACATCGGGAAGGCTTAAGTGGTCCACACCGGGCCTTTCCTCGTAAAAAACCACATTGATGATGATTACATCGGCTTTATACAACTGCTCCAGCTCAGGAAAATATTTTGTATCCGAGATAAGACCAAGCGAAAAACCAAAATCAAAAATCAGGCCGTAGGTAGCCACCGGATGAGCCTGCTTAGAAGGCACGCTAAATTTAATCGCGCCTATCTGGTAATGCTTTTTTTCTGCTAAGATTTCTATACTGCCCACCACCGGACGCAGGTGTTTTAAAATTACCGGCTCTTCCTCAATAGCATCCGCGGGAAGAAACACCGTGCCCCGCTTTTTAAAACCGCCCTCAGTCATTGCCTCAATCATCACATTCACATCATTAGAATGGTCTAAGTGGCGGTGGGTAAGGATAATACCGTCTAATGTGGTAGGATCAATTTTGGGCTTGGAAAGAGCACAGCGGGTAATGCTCCCCGGGCCGGGGTCAATAATCAAATTGGTGCCCTGATAAGAAATCCAGATCCCCCCGGAGGAGCGCAGTTGTTTAATCATCACAAAGCGCGCCCCGGCGGTGCCTAAGAATTTGATATAATTCTCTTTTGCTTTCATAAGTGTTTAAAGCCAGAGCTTCTTCATCTCGTCGGTAATCCTCAGCGCGGATTCTGCCGATAACTTGGGCCTGTTTTCCTGGCTGTTACTTGGCGGCAAAGCCTTAAATATATTCGTAAATTCCTGGACAGTTTTTATCCGCGCCTGTAAACGCCTGACACAGCTCTGAATATCCCGGTCATTGGTAACTACCACGATATTTTTAGGGTTATCCGCGGATTCAACCAATTCCTTTATCTTCTCATCCGCGCTCATCCCCTGGGAAAAGATGATCCTTATTCCCGAATCCTGATAAGAAGGCCAGCTTATGGAGGCATTGGCCTGGCCGCCTGTGAGCGCGGTCGCACCATCAAAGACTATGGTAACCCGGTTATTCTGACTGCCTTGAGGCCGGCTGACTTTAATAAATTGGATAAGGCTGGCGCGCGAACCCTCTAAGCTGGACTTATTGAGCCCGGGAGTCTGTTTGATTAGATTGTAACCGTCGATAACGAAGTGTAGAGACATAGAGTATGCCTCCGATAAGGCCAAATATCAAAATAGTGGTGAAATTGAGAATTGACAAGGCCAGGGCTATGCTTTCCGAAACATCCGCCTTTTTATAAAAGAACACGGTTGCCGCGTCCCGCAAACCAAGTCCGCTTATGGAAATGGGTATAGTGGTAATAACCGTGATAACCGGGTTAAAAACTAAAGGGTAAAGCAGGCTAATTTTGGTATTTAACGAACGCAGAACAAAATAAGAAAAAACCGAGGCTCCTGTCTGAATTACTATTGAATAGAGAAAGTTCGCGCCAAGAACACCCCGATGCTGACGGAAAAAATATATCTCCGAATGTAATTTCTTGAAATTCTCCCAAAATTTGCCTCTCTTAGCCCTTCGACCCTGCTCAGGGTTAATCCCGGACGAGGTCGAGGGATTAGAAACAGAACGGTTAAGCCGGTCGTATATCTTGCGATTGAATAGAACCAGGAACACGCCGCTCAATAATAACGCCATCAAGAACACCGTGGCGTAAACCGAAAAATCGCTAATCAGCTGATGTCCGAAAATAAGCGAAATTATAGCCACAGTTACCAGGCCGGCAAATCCGCTCAAACGGTCTAAGAGCACGGTAGCGGCGATAACCCCGTAACGTTTGGTATGCGCGCCTAAATCAATGCTTCGGGATAAATCCCCGCCGATAGTTGAAGGCGTAAACAGATTCAAAAAAAGCCCGCCGGAGAAAGAATTAAGCGCCCGTATTAAAGGCACCTCTACCTTATGGGCGTCCAGGAGCATTTTCCAACGGTAAAAAACCAAAACCGTAAGAATAAAGAATATCACCAGCGCCAGCGCGAAATAAAACAGATTTAAATTGCCAATAACTTTAAAAGTACCCTTAAAATCTATCTTTCTGAATAAAACAAAAATTAAAGCCAGGCTGATAAAAATCCGCAAAGAAGTAGAAATGGTCTTTTTCACTTGAAAATCTCCGCTTAAGTGCGATAAATCGCACCGCTACGCGACACGAATGATCCAAGCTCTATTTTCATACTCATTGGTGCCACGCCTTTGGTGGGGCATGACTGTTTCACCTAAGAATACCTTTTTGTCCGGTAAGCATAGCGTAGGCCTCGAGATATTTTTCGCTGGTTTTCTGAACTATATCCGGCGGCAGATCAGGCGCCGGGGGATTTTTATCCCAGCCAAGGCCCTCAAGATAATCCCGGACAAACTGCTTGTCAAAGCTGGCCTGTCCTCTGCCTTTGGCGTAAGAATCTACCGGCCAGAAACGGGAAGAATCCGGAGTCAAAACCTCATCAATAAGAATAAGCTTGTCCTGAAAAAGGCCAAACTCAAACTTGGTATCGGCAATTATTATACCGCGCTTAAGCGCGTA
>DOMD01000020.1:4550-7549 GCA_003510525.1 Candidatus Omnitrophota bacterium | reverse complement strand
AAAATCAAAAATACAAATCAAAAAATTTATAAATTAGAAATTGAATTGTTGAAAGAAATAAATAATTTACGCATCGGGCCGATGGGTTTAGGCGGAAAGACTACCTGTTTAGGGGTAAATATTCTTAGCTATCCCACGCATATCGCGGGCCTGCCGGTGGCAATAAATATCAGTTGTCATGCCTTGAGGTCGGCAGTAAAGATACTATGAGACATTTAAAGGTTGGAGAAGAAATCTCTTATACCGGAAAATTGTATACCGCCAGAGACCAGGCTCACAAGAGGCTGGTTGAGGCGATACATTCCCACAAGAGTCTACCTATAGAATTAAAAGGGAGTATTATTTATTATTGCGGCCCGACTGAAACTCCCCGCGGCAAAATCATCGGCTCCTGCGGCCCGACTACCAGCTCAAGGATGGACGGATTTACTCTGCCGCTGCTAAAATTAGGCTTAAGCGCCATGATTGGCAAAGGAAACCGCTCTCCGGAGGTAATCGCGGCTATCCGGAAATATCAGGCGGTGTATTTCGTTACCTATTCCGGCTGCGGGGCCTTGCTCACCCGGCAGATTAAGAAAAAAACCCTTGTGGCCTATGCTGACCTGGGCCCGGAGGCGATATATGAATTAGAGGTGAAGGATTTTCCTCTTATTGTGGCTGTTGATTCCCAAGGCAACAGTATTTATAAACCCGGATTTTGCTAATGCAAAATCCGCCCGAAGGGTCGACCAATGAAATACCGCGCAGCAAAGCTGCACAAGCGGAATTTCATTGCGCATGTCGAGGTAATCCCATTGGGATGAACAGGTTAAAGAAAAAGGATTAGAATGCCCAGACCCGATGGAAGAAATAATGAACAGTTAAGAAAAGTTACTATTAGTCGTAATTATATCAAACACGCGGAAGGCTCCTGCCTGATTGAACTGGGCCATACCAAGGTTATCTGCACCGCCTCTTGCGAGGAGACCGTTCCCCCGTTTTTAAGGGGAAGCGGAACCGGCTGGATTACCGCCGAATACGGAATGCTGCCCCGCTCCACCCATACCCGGATTAACCGGGAGCGCGAGAAGGTTTCCGGGAGGACCTTTGAGATTCAGAGGCTTATCGGCCGCTCGTTAAGGTCTATTTTTGAAGTAAAGAAGATTGGCGAGCGCACGATTAAGATAGACTGCGATGTTATCCAGGCTGACGGCGGAACCCGCACCGCCGCCATCACCGGGGGATTTATTGCCTTGGCGGATTGTCTTATCCGCATGAAGAAAGAAGGCAGTATCCTGGATATTCCGATTAAGGATTATATTGCCGCTACCTCGGTGGGNNGCCCAGGTGGATATGAATGTGGTAATGACCGGGGAGGGGAAATTTGTTGAGGTGCAGGCCACGGCGGAAAAGGAGAGCTTTAGTAAAGAAGATATGGATAAAATGTTACATTTAGCCAAAAACGGAATTGAGGANNATTAGATTCTTGAGCCTTGAGGACGTCCCTAATGCCCCCTATGTTAATGAGGATGGAAAAAGTTTTCTGGAGAATGCCGCCAAAAAGGCGGTAAAGATAGCCAGGTTCACTAAGAAGCTTACCCTGGGTGAAGATTCCGGGTTGTGTATTGACGCGCTGATGGGGGCACCGGGAATCTATTCCTCCAGATTCTCCGGCCAGGGAAAGAGTGACGAGAAGAATAACCAAAAGGTCCTGCGTCTGCTTAAGAAAGTTCCCCTAAAGAAGCGCTCGGCCCGTTATGTGTGTGCCGTGGCCCTGGCGGATAAGAACGGTTTGATTGGGGTGGTGGGAGGCGTCTGCGGCGGTTTAATTGCCCTGAAGATGAAAGGAGCTCATGGGTTTGGCTATGACCCTTTATTTTTGCTTCCGCAGTACCGCAAGACCTTTGGCCAATTAGGCCCCTTGATTAAACATAAGCTCAGCCATCGCTATAAAGCCTTAAAGAAGATCAGGCCTATTGTCCGAAAATATTTCCAATCACAAAATCCTTAAGCCCTTTCATTACATCGGTTACCGCCGCCTGAAATTTGTATTTAGGTTCCTGGATTGTTCCGCTTAACTTGATTACCCCGAATCTTCCCGCCTGGCCGATTAAGGCGGTGGTAAAATCTTTCAGAGTTCCGGTTTCCGGGGTCAGGCTTTCGCTTACCTGGGCGTTGATCGCGGCGTCCAGCGTCCCGTCAAATCCGACCTTGCCTTTTCCTTCCAAATCCACGATATTGCTTCTTAGCCTAAGATTATCGGTAAACAAAAATTGGTCTTTGATGAAGAATTCGCAGTAGCCCTCATTAAAAACCACATTGGCGAAATCTTTGGTAAAGAGTATCTCGCCTATACCTTTAAAGAAGTTTAACTGCCAGAGCCTTCCGTCTTTAATCAGGACCTTGCCGGAGCCGCTTAATTTAGAAAAGTCAGTCAGTAGGCCGTTAAGCTTGGTGATTGCCTCCAGGGTACCGGAAAGATCCTGGGTTTTTAAGGGGGTGTCCTGTTTCAGTTTTTCAATTTTGATTCCCTGGACGCCTAACTCCAGCTTAAAGGGCAGGTTTGGGCTGTCTAAATTTACCTTGGCGTTGGCGTCTATACTGCCGTCGTATAAAGAAATTCTGGCTAACGGTATATCAGCTAAGCGGTCAGCCTGGTGATAGTCTAAGAGGAATTCCTCCGGCTTGAGCCCGTAGAGGGATAATGATGAGCTTTCTAACCGTAGATGTCCTTGAGCGGATTTAAGGTCATTGATATTGCCGTTTAAGTTTAGTTTGGCCTTGACTATACCGCTGGGCTTGATTTTCTCCAGTTGGTCTTTAAATTTAGCCAGCGGTTTCTCCAGGTCTTTTAAGTCAAGTTCCAGGTCAGCGTTGATATCGGCAGAGACGGCCTGGCTTTGAGCGGTGTCAATAGTGCCGGATAAGGAGATATTGGAATTAAGATATTTTCCCTCCAAAGCGGATATTTTGATTAGCTTATGGTTGAGCCAAATATTAGATTTCAGCTTGAGTTCGGC
>DOMD01000020.1:0-4472 GCA_003510525.1 Candidatus Omnitrophota bacterium | reverse complement strand
TGGTTTTAAGGTTTAGAGCTAATTTCCCGGACCCCTCTATATTAACCGGGACTTTTAATTTAAATCTTTCTGAAATTGTTTTTTGAATCCGGCTTAGGTTAAGCTGAGAAGATGAGATCTCCAGGCTAAGCAATGGATCTTTTCCCGCCAGATCATTTATCCGACCGCGGGATCCCGCTCCGCGGGAAAAATCTGAGAGTGAACCCGCGGTTTTATAGGATGAGTCCAGCCAGTCAAAGCGTACATCCTTCCAGGCAAGCTGATTAAGATTGAATTCCAGGGGTCCGTTGATATTCTTTAAGATTACACCAAACTCATTATATGCGGCTTCTGCTGAAACCAATTCCAGGGAGCCGCTAAGCGCGGGTATCTCTTTAGGCGGTAGGGGAGTCTCTAATTTCACCCAGAGCTGTCCTTTGCCGGATAGCTCCGCGGGTAAGGAGAGGTTGAATTTCTGGGAAAGTATTTCTTGGGCTGATTTTAAGTCTGCTTCGGATTTTATTTCCAGATAGACTATCGGATTATTGAAGTCGGATAGCCTGGCTTTAGCGGTTACGTTTAGGCCAAAGTAGTTGGCAATGATTTTATCTGAACTTAAACCCTGGTTATCAAAATTTATCTTAGCGCTGATGCCGCTTATTTCACCGACAGCCTCAATTCCCGATATATAAGTCTCCATAATATCCGCGCTTCCNNACGGTTATTTTATCTTTTACCGCTGTTATTTTATTACACTGAATTTTAGAGTCAGCACTCAAGCGGTTGTCTTTAAATTTAAGGTCAAGAGAAGCATCCGCTGTGCCTTGATTTATTGACAGCCCCAGGCTCTGATAGTAAGAAGCGAATTCTCCCGGCGGAAGATTTTTCAGATTGATTTTAGCCGTCAGCTCGTTATTGATCAGCCGGAATTCTCCTTCCGCGTTCAACTCGGCCGTAGGATTAGTTTTGAGCCTGGCGTTAAGCTTAAATTTTACCCCGGCCGGCAGATTCAGGCGCGCGGATAAATTAAGGCCCTCCATACTCTTGGTAAAGGAAGGGGAGAGGCTGTTATCTTCAAAATCAACATTCGCGTCTAAAATATTTATCCCTGAGATTATCAGGCCAAAGGGTGAGTCTTTACTTTCTGTTTTCTCCTGAGCCGGTATTAATTTCATTAAATTTATGCTGTTGTCGGCTTCGCGGGAGACAAAAATATAGGGGGATTGTATTTTGATATAGGGGATAATAATTTTTTTCTCTTTTAGAATCGGCAGGATGAGGAAACTGCAGGAGGCCTCTTTTGCCCCAATAAGCTTTTTTTGTCCGTCATATAAATTCAGCCCGCTTAAAACCAATCCCTTGAACAGATTAAAGCGCACCGACTCTAAGCTGGCTCTTTTCCCGGTCTGTTTTTCTACCGCTTCAATAATCAGGGCTTTGATTTTTACCGGCAGGACGACTTTATTCAGGTAGATTATTCCGCCAGAGATAAGAATCAATAAAAAGAGGAGGATGATGGATATTTTCTTAAGAGTCCCTTTTTTCATGCTAATGATTATATACCTAAATTAGCTATTTGCCAAAAGTTAATTTGAGTGCTATAATTAAAAGGCTTTAGAGCAGGATAGGGAGATTTGTAATAAACACCTGGGTGTGGAAACTTATGATGGGGGCCTGCCCNNAATTTGTAACGGGGCGTAGCTTAGCTTGGCTAGAGCGCTTGGTTTGGGACCAAGAGGCCACAGGTTCAAATCCTGTCGCCCCGACCAGTTTAGTTAACTGTCAACTAATTTGCGCCCGTAGCTCAACCCGCCTATGCTTGCTCTGATTATAAAATGGCAAGCGACGGCGGGTCCGCCGTAGCGAGCAAGGTGAGCGTAGGCGGATTGGATAGAGGATAATTATGCGCCCGTAGCTCAATTGGATAGAGCACCTGCCTTCATATGGAGCCTTCATGAGGAACAAAACTCATGAAGTGGACGCTGCTAATTCGGTGGACATCCTGGTAAGGATAATACCGAGCTACCCTTATAATGAGGGGAGTGTAGAGACTTTACACAGCGAGGCTGGGATGCCTAAGATAAAGTCCAGACTGCAATCCTAACAATAGGTTGGGAGCCGAAGTAATTCGGTGCGGTATGCTAAGCCGGTTGTTGCAGGTTCAATCCCTGCCGGGCGCGCGTAAAAACAGGTATAAAACTATGAAACAGTTATGCCCCGCCAGAGGGCGGGGCACCAATGAGGATGAAAATAGAGCTTGGATCATTCGTGTCGCGTAGCGGTGCGATTTATCGCACTTAAGAGGAGATTTCTAAGTGAAAAGAAAAACAATTCTTAAAATAATAGCCTGGTTGGCCGGAATATTGTTTTTTATTTTTCTGGCCGCCAACATCCTCTTTATAATCTTTGGCAAGGCCATTGTGGCCGGCCAGATTGAGCAGAATCTTAAGCTTAAGGCGAATCTGGAAAGAATAAGCTTCAGCCTGCCGCTTTCCGTATCTATCCGCGGGCTGGAAGTGGGAAATTTATTTAAGGCGGATTCAATATCTCTTTCACCCAGCTTGTTGGGTTTTCTGGCCGGAAAAATTGTCCTAAATGAGCTGAAGATAATAAAACCCGAAATAATCCTGGTGAAGGATGCTGAAGGAAAAATTAATCTTCCTGTCCTGGAGGCCAAAGGTAAACAGCCGCCGCTTCTTTTGGCCGGATTAAAGGTAGTTGAGGGCAAATTTACTTTTATTGATAAAAAACTCAGCCCCGAAGGTTACAAGGTAAATGTGGACAGCATACACATAGATATTGCCAAGATTGCCTTTCCTCCCACTTCTTTGTATACTAATTTTAATTTATCCGCGGTCTTAAGAAGCGCGGACAACAGCCCCGGGGGAGATTTTAAGGCCTCCGGCTGGATTGACTTTGGGCCGAAAAATATGGATGGGAAGCTGGAGTTATCCGAAATAGATATCGCCGCCCTGGCTCCCTATTTTCAGGATACATTTCCGGTTAAAAAAATACTTTCAACCAGGCTTAATTTAACCGCGGATTTAAAAGCCAAAAATAACGATTTGACTATCAAATGCCATGGTGAAATCCTGAAACAGACCCAACAGCCTGAAGGCCAGGCTGATAGACAGGAATTATTTTCCGATATTGTTAACTTCTTATCTGACACCGAGGGAAAAATAACCTTTGATTTTCCGATCCACACCAAATTGGATAATCCCCGTTTTGATATGCTGAACCTTAAAGGCATAATCGCCCAGACCGCGGTTGAGAACATAATAGCTCAACCGCCGGAGAATGTGGTGGACAAGGTAAAAGGCGCGGTGAGCGAGATCGAAGAGCTGGGCAAGAGCCTGAAAAAAATATTTAAGAAAGATTAAGCCTTTTTATATTTTTTCGTTCTTTTAATTTTGATATTTGAAAATATGGTGGGTATAGCTCAGCTCGGCAGAGCGCTTGACTGTGGCTCAAGTTGTCGCGGGTTCAAATCCCGTGCTCAGAGCCACTTTTCTTCATCTCTGATGAAGAAAAGTGGAATCGCTGGCTTCGCCGAGTAAGAACACTTATGATCAGCGAACCAGCGCCGTTTAATCCAATGTATTATCAGAGTGCTTCTTCGTGAAACTATTCTTCATTCAGGCGGTATCGAACAGCCCTTGCCGCCCCTTCTCTTGTGACGATGCCCAAACGGACAAGCGGGCTGATCAGCTGATTAACGCGGGCGCGATTAACCTTCATGGTCTTTCCGATCTCTGACGCGCCTAAAACTCCTTTTTTCTCCAGTATGCCCAAAAGCTCTTCCTGTTTGGGCGTGAGTGATGCCCCTTGCAACGAAAGAGTCCCGGCCTTGATCCTTTTTTGCACATCATCATGTGCCCAGGCCAGGCCTTCGGCAACATATTCTACCCAGTGCGTAAAATCACCATCCATGTCACGCGTCTGTTGGATCATATCATAATAACGAGGCCGATCCTGCGCAAAGAAATCATCAAGGCCCAAAGTACAAAGAGGATCAAAACCTTTTTCCCAAAGAAACCACTGTCCGACAGCCCTGCCCACGCGACCATTGCCATCGACAAAGGGATGGATCGTCAAAAACTCGTGCTGAAAAATGGCGCTACGGATAACCGGATGCAAGGATTCATCCTTCGCCCAAGCAAAAAGGGCCTTCATCCGTCCCGGAACCTGCGCAGGAGGCGGCGGGGTAAAAATAACTTTATTGCGGGCATCCACGATATGGTTCTGGACACTGCGATACTGGCCCGTTTGATCTTTGGACAAAAGCCCCTTGATCATGCGCGCATGCACTGCCAAAAGTCCCTGTTCCGTGACCGGCTTACGTTTAGTCTTTAATATCTGGCGCATGGCCCCAACACAATTAGCGACCTCTGTCTTTTGCTTCTCTTCAACCAAAAGATCCCTGCCGTCCACCACCGCCCTGACCTGAGCTAAAGACAGGAGATTGCCTTCGATCCATGTCGATGAGTGAA
>DOMD01000214.1:3327-3515 GCA_003510525.1 Candidatus Omnitrophota bacterium | reverse complement strand
TCCTGGGTATATTTAAAGACCGCTTCAAATTTTTTCTCCCCCTGGGCCGCCCAAGCCTTAGTGATCAGTTCAGAAGAAGAACTTTTAGCTAACTCTTCTGCGGACACCAGGGGTTCACCAAGACACCAAGTCACCAGAAAAATAGTTAGCGTTAACAATAAAATGCTTGTGACCTTGTGACCTTGTGA
>DOMD01000214.1:273-3221 GCA_003510525.1 Candidatus Omnitrophota bacterium | reverse complement strand
ACCACCGCCAGAACCGGCTTGGCTAAAGGCAAAGCCACATTCCACCATATCCCGAACTTGGTACAGCCGTCAATCCTGGCGGCGTCCTCAAGCTCCCGGGGCATTTTGTCAAAAAAAGTCTTGAACAAGAATATGCTGGTAGATAGTCCCACATTTATCATACAGAGAATATAACCTAACTGGGTATTCCTCAAATGCAGTTTATTCAAAAGGACATATAAAGGAACAAAGCTTCCCGGAATAGGTATCATCATCGCCGCCATGAAGGAGTAAAACATCAGATTTTTTCCCCGGAAATTAAAACGGGAAAAGGCGTAAGCCGCCAAAGAAGAAACCACGATTATCCCGATGACTACTGCGGTGGTATAAAAAATGCTATTAATAAAATACCGGCCGAATCCGCCTTCTTTCCAGGCAATATAATAATTTTCCCAATGCATCTGACGGGGAATCAAAGAGACATCCGAAAATATAGTGCTCTGAGTTTTGAGGCTGGAGCCAATCATCCATAAAAGAGGGAAGACGCAGCTTACTGCTATCGTAAGCAGGAAGATATGGATAACGGTATTAACCGCGATATTCTTGGTTTTATAATATATTGGATTTCTCATCTTTTACGCGCCTCGGGCCTGGCTTCTCTTGGAGAAGCGGTATTGGATAAAAGAAACAGCCACTAAGATAACCCCAAAGACAATTCCCTGGGCGCAGGCATAGCCGAAACGCCCGGAATCCCGCATTGAAGCCAGAATCCTTAAAACCGGCACCTGGGTATGATAGGCCGGGCCGCCTCCGGTCATGGCAATTATCAAGACAAAGGCTTGCATTGTGCCTAATATAGTAAGGATGGCCACTAAGATGGCCACCGGAACCATTAAAGGAACAGTGATCTTTCTAAAGGCTGTCCAGGAACTGGCTCCGTCAACCCTGGCCGCCTCATAAAGTTCTCGGGGTATGGTCTGCAGGCCGGCCAGGAATATCAGAAACCCCCAGCCAAAACCCTTCCAACAGTGCACAATGGCCACGCAGTTAAGGGCGGTTTTGGGGTCATTCAGCCAATTCCGGGTTAAATGGGCTAACCCTGCATTATTCAGCCAGCTGTTTAACAATCCATAGTTACCCTCCAAAATCCACTGCCAGACCAAACCCACCACCACCTCGGAAAGAATAGGCGGAAGAAAGAAAATCAGCCGGTACCAGTTTTTAAGTTTTATCTCCCGGTCGCAGGCCCAGGCCAGAAGAAAAGCCAAAACATTTTGAAATATTAAGGCAATTATGGTAATCCAGCCGGCCTGAANNCCTAAGAAAAACACCTGAGAAAAAGGATAAATATAAAAAATAGAGAAAATAACAAAGGCGGGCAGGACAAAAAGGTAATTCTCTAAAGTGGATTTGAGTTTAATTTTCATTATTTCGCGGGCTGCGAGCTCTTTTTTCTGGTTAATTCTCTTTCTTTTATTTTCTGCGCTTCTTCGGCTACCTGCTGAGGCGTCTTTTCCCCGATGATTATTGACTGCACCCCTTTATCAAAGGCCTCGGTTACCTGGGAAGACTCGGAAAATCCCCAGGTATTAGGATGGGTGGCGTATTCCAGGCCTAAAGAAAATTGGGCCATTATCGGCGAAATATTACCTATAGCCTCTTTGTTGGCTGGAAGGTTTTTGGTCTCCGCGGCCAAGAAAACCTGCTGTTCTTTCTCAGTCAACCACTTTAAAAACCTAACCGCCTCATCCTTATTTTTCGACTTATTATACACCATAAAGGAAGAGCCTGCCCCTCCCCAGACGCTCACCGGAAATTTATCTGAAACCCTGGGAAGAAGCATCACCCCATAATCCAACTTTGGATTCATCCCGTTATACACGTTAACCCCCCAGGAGCCGTTAAAGGCAAAGACCGCCCTCTCATTGGCAAAGATTTGTTCCGCGGTCTTATTCACCATACTCACCAAACCGTTATATAATAAGCCGCTATCCTGCATTTCCTTGAATAAAGTCAAAACCCTGATCCAGTCCGGGTCAGTATAAGGAACTTCTCCCCGGAGAGTAGCTAAAAACTTATCCTTTCCCATAATATTAAAGGCAAAATTACTGGCCAGACAATCAATCATCCATATCTCACCCCAGCCGCTGACTAAGCCCTGTTTCTTGGCCTCTTTTATTTTCTCTCCCACAGCCAGAAAATCATTCCAGGTAGCCGGCGGCCTCTTGGGGTCTAAACCCAATTCCTTAAACAAGGTTTTATTATACAGCATCGTTATGGTCATTACATCTACAGGCACTCCATATATCCCGGCTGGGACGCCGTAAGAATTCCCTTCTATGAATTCATTCACTGCCAGGGCTTTGGGAAAAAATTTCTTTTCCCATTCAGCGTTATTTTCCTTCATCTGAACGGTCAGATTACTGACATAACCGGCCTTAACAAAAGAGGCGAAATCCCGCTTCTCAGCCAGGAGGCCAAAAATATCAGGAAGATTCTCGCCCTGGGCCGCGGCCCGCACCTTCTGGGAATAGGCATCCGAAGGGGCGTAAAGTTCAAAATCAACCCTAACTCCGGTTTTCTCTTCATATCTCCCGGCTAATTCCTGAAAGGTCTGATCTCTATCAGTCATCCAGTGCCAGATAGTAACTGTTTTTCCGGTTAAAGATTCTTCTTTTTTNNAACTCCTCTTTCTTTTAGTAAGCCGTTATTTTATACTTTATAAATCATTTTAATACACACCTAAATTATTACCTTATGTCCCTGTTCATAACATAGCAAAGAATATTACTAAAATTTACCATAATTCCAGCGCTTCGTCAACTTAATTTTTAAGTTCTTTCCCGAGTTTGTAATAATTGGAAAGAACTTGATTGCGGAGATTATTTAAAGATTACAGAGATTTTTTCGTCGTTGATTTAATCTGTATAATCTAACTTAATCGCTGTAATCAGAAGCTTTCCTGTAAA
>DOMD01000214.1:0-176 GCA_003510525.1 Candidatus Omnitrophota bacterium | reverse complement strand
ACTACTTTTCCTTCGCAGTGTATGGCGTGTTCTTCATCCGGAATCTCCAAAAACATATCCAGCTTATCATTCAGGCGCAGGCTTTCAAAGAGAGACATCCGGGCCCCGGCAAAGCTGATATCCTTAAGCAGGGCCATTTTCTCCTCCTCATCATCTTTACCCGCCAGGCTAAAGCG
>DOMD01000186.1 GCA_003510525.1 Candidatus Omnitrophota bacterium | reverse complement strand
TGGAAAGCTTGGTCAGGGTGAATTAAGGTATTAAAAGCGATAGCGGCTGCGGGCTGATATAGTAAGTTAGACTAACTATACCTATAATTATTCTCGCGCGCTTAGCTGTAGATAAAACTGAAAAAAATACCGGGAAAGGTAAAAGTTTATTAAAAGACGCGTTACTGCGTATTGTCAACGCGGCTGACATTATCGGTGGAAGAGCTGTCCTGGTGCATGCTAAAAACAAACAAGCTAAGTCTTTTTATGAGCATTTTGGCTTTGAGCCATCCCCTATTGATCAATTTCACCTATACCTTCTCCTAAAAGATATTAAAAAAATTTTGAATATACAAAATTAACGCGCGTAAGCTTTTTATTTTCGTTGCGCTTGGGAAAAAAAGGGATATAATGGGCGTATTGGAGGTGTGATATGTTTGGATTAGGGACTCAGGAGTTAATTTGGATTTTTCTTATTCTTTTGCTTCTTTTTGGGGCGGCAAAACTTCCCGGTTTAGGCAAGGCAATCGGCAAGACCATCTCGGAGTTCAAGAAGGGCATGCGCGAGGTGGAGTCTACCCCGGAAAAGGAAGAAAAGAAGGAAACAAATCCTCAGATTACCAGCAAGAAGTAATGCCGGATAATGAATTTACCTTAGTTGAACATCTGGATGAACTAAGGAAAAGGATAATTTATTGTCTCGTCCCCTTTGTCATCTGCGCGGTAGCCAGCCTTCCCTTTGCCAGGAGTATCCTTGATTTTTTAAGGTTTCCCGCCTCCGGCTTGATTGAAAAATTAGCTTTTTTCAGCCCCCAGGAAGTGGCATTAGTCTATGGTAAAATATCCCTGGTTACCGCGCTGATTCTATCTCTCCCTATAATTTTTTATCATCTTTGGAAGTTTATCTCTCCGGCCTTGGAAGAAAAACAAAAACTGTATATCTCCAGTTTTATTTTTTGGGCCTCTTTAGCTTTCTTGTGCGGGGCGGTATTCGGCTATCTGTTTCTTGTTCCCTTTTCCCTGAAATTTCTCCTGGCTTTGGCCGGAGCCGACCTTCAGCCGGTGATTTCCCTAAGCAAATATATTTCGTTTATTCTGGCTTTGACTGTCGGCTCGGCAATAGCCTTTGAGATGCCGGTTCTGGTCTGGCTGTTGAACCGGATGGGGATAGTCAATCACCGCTTCTTACGAGAGAAACGCAGATACGTGATTATCGGGATATTTGTTTTTTCCGCTATCATTACTCCTACCACCGACCCTTTCAATATGACCCTTTTAGCCTTGCCTATGATTGTCCTTTATGAAATAAGCATCTGGATCGCGCGGTGGAATGAGCGGCAGAAGCCTGAAGCGCATGGTGAAAATCCGTAACGGTGCTGTTTGTAAGGTTAAGCCTCGTTTACGAGGGCGAGCCTTGTTAAAACCCAAGGTAAACGCGATAATCTTGGCCGGAGGCAAGAATTCCAGAATGGGGGGAGAAGATAAGGCATTTCTGGAGATAGAAGGCCGGCCGATTATAGAGAGGCTCATAGATACCTTAAGGCCTTTAGTTAAAGAAATAATAGTCGTTACTAACAGCCCGAAAAAATATAGCGCTTATTCGGTGAAGATAATTGAAGATGAAATTCCGGGGCAAGGGCCGCTAATGGGGATATATTCCGGGCTTAAAGGTTCTTCGGCGCGCTATAATTTCGTGGTTGCCTGCGATATGCCATTTTTGTCGGGAGCGCTAATAGAGCATATGATTAAGATTAAGGATGCCTATGATGTGGTAGTGCCGGAAATAGAAGAAAAATACCATCCCTTGTTCGGTCTCTACAGTAAAAATTGCCTGCCGGTTATCCGCAAGCGGCTTAAAGAGAATAGGCTTAATGTCCGCGGCATCTTTCCCGAATTAAAGTGCCGGTTCATAAGCAAAGAAGACGCGAGAGAATTCGACAGGGATTTATCGTTTTTAATGAATGTGAATACTAAGGAGGAGCTTAGCCGTATAAAGCCGCGTCTATGATGAAAAGAGTTTTAACCACTTGTCCTTATTGCGGGGTAGGGTGTAATTTCTATCTTGATGTCCGGGATAACCGGATTGTCGGCATTATTCCTTCCAAATCCAATACTGTTTCTCAGGGCCGTCTCTGCGTTAAGGGCTGGCATGCCCACGAACCCATACAGCATCCGGACCGGCTGAAGAAGCCCTTGATTAAAGAAAACGGCAAATTTTCCCGCAAAAGCGGGATCCCGCAAAATGCGGGAAAGGAGGCAATATGGAAAGAAGTTTCTTGGGAGTATGCTTTAGATTATGTTGCCGGACGGTTAAAAGAGATAAAAGATAAACACGGCCCGGATTCCCTGGCAGTTTGCACCTCGGCCCGCTGTACCAATGAAGAAAATTTCCTGATGATGAAGTTCGCCCGGGCGGTCTTAGGCACCAATAATGTTGACCACTGCGCCCGCACCTGCCATTCGGCAACCGTATCCGGTTTAAACCAGTCCTTCGGCTCCGGGGCTAGCACTAATTCCTACGATGAACTTACCAGAATGGATTGCATCCTGATTATCGGCTCAAATCCTACCGAGGCCCATCCGATAGCCGGCTGGAGGGTGCGCACTGCCATTGATAACGGGGCCAAGATTATCGTCTGCGACCCCCGGAAGATTTTGCCTGCCGAGGACGCCAGTGTTTTTATTCAGCAATTTCCGGGATCAGACATTGCCTTGATCAACGCGATGATAAGTTATATTATTACTGAAAACCTGCAGGATAAAGAATTTATTCAACAACGAACCGAAGGTTTTAATGAGCTTTGGGAGGCAGTGAAGGATTGTTCCCCGGAATCGGTAAAGGATATTACCGGGGTTGAACCGACGCTTATCAAGAAAGCGGCCAAGCTTTATGCCACAAGTAAAAAGGCCTGCATTATGTATTCGCTGGGCATGACTGAGCATACCGTGGGCACGGATAATGTGATTGCTATGGCTAATCTGGCAATGGTCTGCGGCCAGGTGGGCAAGGAATTTTCCGGGATATACCCGATGCGCGGGCAGAATAATGTGCAAGGCGCCTGTGATATCGGGGCTTTGCCGAATGTGTATTCCGGGTATCAGCCGGTTACTGATGATGCCGCGCGTAAAAAGTTTGAGGCCGCCTGGGGCGTGGGCCTGCCAAAAGAAAAAGGCCTTACCCTCACCGATATGATGTATAAAGCCATAGAGGGCAAGCTTAAATGTTTCTATATAATTGGCGAGGATCAAATTCGCACCGACCCCAACAGCCGCTGGATTGAGAAGGCTTTAGACAGTTTAGAGTTTTTGGTGGTCCAGGAAATCTTTATGAGCGATACCGCCAAAAAGGCGGATGTAGTTTTGCCCGGGGCATCCTTTGCCGAGAAAGAGGGGACCTTTACCTGCGCCGAGCGCAGGTTCCAGCGGGTGCGAAAGGCGATTGAGCCTATTGCCGGAAAGACCGATGGTGAAATT
>DOMD01000031.1:244-5253 GCA_003510525.1 Candidatus Omnitrophota bacterium | reverse complement strand
GGAGCGGATAGTTACTATTGAAGATACCGCGGAGTTAAGATTAAACCAGGAGCATGTGGTAAGCCTGGAGGCCCGTCCGGGAAATATCGAAGGCAAGGGCGATATTACCATCCGAGACCTTTTTCGCAATACCTTGAGGATGCGTCCGGGCAGGATTATCCTGGGTGAGGTGCGCTCAGGTGAGGCCCTGGATATGCTTCAGGCAATGTGCTCCGGACATGACGGGTCTCTGGCGGTTTTACATGCCAGCTCTCCTTTAGATGTGGTATCCCGGATTGAGACGATGATTTTAACCTCCGGGATAAATATACCGGTCTGGGCGATAAAAAAACAGATTGCCTCCAGCCTTAATTTAATCATCCAGCAAGAACAATTAGCCGACGGTTCGCGTAAAATTACCCATATTACCGAGGCGAGAGGATTAGATAAGGATGAGTTGGTTTTACAGGATCTATTTTCCTACGAAATAGAAGGCGTGGAAGATAGTAAAGTTAAAGGCACCTGGAAAAAACATGGGGTCGTGCCTTTATTTTTCAGCCGTTTCAAGAAAAAAGGCGTAGAATTGAATGAAGCAATATTCAAAAGTTAGAGGATTATAAATAAAACCCTAAATCCGAAACCATAAATTCTAAACAAGCTCAAAATCCTAAAACCAAAAACTCAAAATAAAATGTTTTGAGTTTATAAAATTTGGATTTTTGATTTGTTTAGGGTTTCGAGTTTAAAGTTTAAGATTTATTGCTTATGCTTTGGTCTAAATCTTTTATTCCAACTTTAAGGGAGGCTCCCCAGGAGGCTGAATCCATAGCCCACCGGCTAATGTTAAGGGCGGGCCTGGCGCGGATGCTGGTTGCCGGGGTATATTCTTATTTACCTTTAGGCTTAAGAGTCTTAAATAATATTAAGAATATAATCCGTCAGGAGATGAATTCCGCGGGGGCCGGGGAGCTTCTTTTGCCGGCCCTCCAACCACAGGAACTCTGGGATAAAACCGGCAGGAATGTCCAGATGGAAGAGATAATGATTCGTTTTACGGACAGGCGCAATAGAAAGATGTGCCTGGGGCCTACCCACGAAGAGATAATTACCGAGCTTGTGGCAAGTAATGTCAGTTCTTATAAACAGCTTCCCTTGATTTTATATCAAATCCAGACCAAATTCCGCGATGAGATTCGCCCGCGCTTTGGTTTGATGAGAGCCTGCGAGTTTATAATGAAGGATGCTTATAGTTTTGATATTAATGAGGAAGGCCTGGATAAGAATTATAAGCTTATGTCCGAGGCCTATAACCGGATATTTAAGAGATGCGGCCTTAATTGCTTCACTCCTGAAGCGGATTCCGGGGTAATGGGGGGAAGCCTCTCGCATGAGTTTATGGCGCTGGCTGATTCCGGAGAAGACACCCTGTGGGCCTGCGCTCAATGCGCCTATGCCTCGGCTAAAAATATCGCGGCTTGCCCTAAATGCGGACTGGGAATCATTGAGAAAAAGGCAATTGAATTAGGGCATATTTTTAAATTAGGAGTTAAATATTCTCAGCCTCTTTGTGCCCTATTCACGGATGAAAAAGGAAACCGCCTGCCTATACTTATGGGTTGTTACGGAATAGGGGTTTCCCGGATGATCGCGGCTATTATTGAAACCAGCCATGACCAAAACGGAATTATCTGGCCGAAAGAGGTTTCGCCTTTTGATGTTTTGGTCCTGCCTTTAAACATAACCGATGCTAAATCCAGGGAATTGGCTTTTAAATTATATGCCGAACTTAGTTCCTCAGGCGTGGAGGTGCTTTTGGATGAGCGTGATGAGCGTCCGGGGGTAAAATTTAAAGATGCCGACCTGATTGGAGTGCCGCTGAGGGTGGTTATCGGAGAAAAGAATCTTAAAAATAATATGATAGAGCTGCAATTCAGGGCGGATAAGCGCCTTGAGGTTATCAATGTCGAAGCGGCCCTGAGTAAAATCAGAGAAGCGGCCCAGGGAACAGCGATATGATTAATAAACACCAGGAGTTGATAGATTTCATAAAAAAAGACTGCCTGGCCCAGCTTACCGAGAGCGATTTTCTCCAGTCTCAGGAGAATGAACCGGCCTTCAGGAAAAAGATAGAGGCCATGATAAATGTTTCTCTGAAACATAAAGGCGATAGCTCCTTGAATGCTCAGGAGCGCCAGATGATTTTGGCTCAGGTGATCTCGGATATCACCGGTTTAGGCCCGATAGAGAAGATGTTTCACGAGCCCCAGGTAAGCGAGGTAATGGTCAACGGCCCCAAGCAGATTTATATAGAAAAAGACGGCAGGCTGGAATTAAGCAATGTTACTTTCAGAGACGAACAGCATTTGGAGTATTTTGTGGAGAAAATACTCGCGCCTTTAGGCCGGCATGTTACCGAGGCCGAGCCTTATATTGATGCCCGCCTTCCGGATGGCTCACGGGTAAATGTGGTTCGCCATCCCATTTCTCTTATCGGGACAGTCTTAACTATCCGTAAATTCTCGCGTAAAATTTTGACTATGGAAGACCTGGTAGAGCGAAAAAGCTTAAGTCAGGCGGCGGGAGAATTTCTTTCGGCCTGTGTCCGGGCCCGGATGAATATCATCATTTCCGGCGGCTCCGGAGCCGGTAAAACCACAATGCTGAATGTCCTCTCCAATTTTATCCCCCAGGATCAGCGGGTTGTTTCTATCGAGGATATAGCCGAGCTCCAGCTTAAAGGCAGGCATATAGTGCGTATGGAGGCCAGGCCGGCCAATATTGAAGGTAAGGGCGAGATAAACATCAGAAAGCTTCTGAAGAACGCCCTGCATATGCGCCCGGATCGGATAATCGTGGGTGAGGTGCGCTCCAGTGAAATATTAGATATGCTCCAGGCAATGACCACCGGACATGAGGGTTCAATGGCAACCGTGCATGCCAATTCCGCTTTAGAGGCCTTAGACCGGCTGGAGATATTGACTTTGATGGATAATCCGAATTTCTCAAGTTCCGTGGCCAAGCGCCACATCATCAGCGCCATAGATATAATCGCGCATATGACCCGCCTTCCTGACGGCTCGCGCAAGGTTTCTCAGATTTCGGAAGTAAGCAAGGAAAATAGAAATGATTTTAAACTTCAGGATATATTTTACGCCGGAGATAGCAACGGTTTTGAGATGAAATTCACCGGAAATATTCCTTTAGTGTATGACCGGTTGAATAAACAAACCGGCTTCAGCAGTGAGGCTTTTAAATCAAATATCAAAAATCAAATATCAAAATGACAAATCAAAATTTAAAATTTTTAAAATATTTTTGGATTTTACATTGTAACTTTGATTTTTGCAGTTTGATTTTTGATTTATAGAAGATATGTATAACCGCGCGGATGAACTTTTAGATAAAATAAAACAGGTTGTTCAGGGCTATATAGAAGGCTTAGGCTATGAACTCGTGGATTTGAGTTTATCCAAGACTAGAGGAAATATAACCTTAAGGATCCTGACGGATAAGCCAAAAGGCGGGATAAGCCTTAAGGAGTGCGCGGATTTAAACCAGGGCCTAAGCGCGATTTTAGACCGGGAGAATACCTTAGCGGAGGGTTATGTTCTTGAGGTATCTTCTCCAGGCATAGATCGTCCTCTTACATCAAGGAAGGATTTTTTAAGGGCCGGCGAAAGACAGATCCGGGCTGTGTTGAGCGAACCCTTTGAGGGTAAGTATGAAATAACCGGAATTATTACTAAGGTTGAAAATGATTCTTTATTTCTGGATTCAGGAAAGAAAATAATCAAAATACCTTTAAACAAAATCAAGAAAGCAAAACAGGTGATTAAATGAATGGAGAGTTGTTAGCGGTTTTAGAACATATGGAGCGGGAAAAAGGCATCAAGAAGGATATTCTTATTGATGCCGTGGAGCAGGCCTTGGCCAGCGCGGTCCGTAAGATCGCGGATATAAAGCCGGGCATAGAAGTAAAGGTAACCCTGGACAGGGAAACCGGAAAACTCAAGGCCTTCGCCGGTGAAGAGGAAATCAGATCCGAGGGGCTGGGCAGGATTGCCGCCTCTACCGCCAAGCAGGTTATCATTCAAAAGATAAGAGAGGCGGAGAAGGATGTGGTTTTTAACGAATTTAACGCCAAGGTGGGTGAAATTATCAGCGGGACCCTGTACCGTTTTGAAAAAGGAAATATTATCGTGGACTTAATGGGTAAGGCTGAAGGAGTATTGTCTAAGCGCGATCAGATACCGGGTGAGGAATTTCATCAGGGCCAGAGAATCAGCGCTTATTTAACCGAGGTCAAAAGGGAGGCCAGGGGGGCCCAGATTATCCTTTCCCGCAGCCATCCCAGCTTTGTTAAAAAAATATTCGAGCGCGAGGTGCCTGAGATATATGAAGGGGTAGTGGAAATCCGCTCTATTTCCCGGTCCGCGGGCGAGCGGACCAAGATAGCGGTCTGGTCCAAGGATGAGAAGATTGATTCCGTGGGCTCCTGNNATAGTCCGCTACAGCGAGGACGCGCACGCGTATATCTCCGCCAGCCTTTCTCCCGCCGAGATAGCGGAGATTAAATTAGATAAGGAGAATAAAAAGGCTTTGGTGATTGTGAATCCGGATCAATTGTCTTTGGCTATCGGAAAGCACGGTCAGAATGTGCGCCTGGCTTCAAAACTAACGGGCTGGGATTTGGATATTCGCACCAAGGAGATCATACTCGTGAAAGAACAGGCCAAAGAAGAAGCAGTTGTTCAAAAGGCCGAAGAGCTAAGACCGCAAGGATTGTCTTTGGATGAGTTAAGCGGTGTGGGAGAAAAGACCAAGGCCGCGCTTATAGAACACGGCTTCGCCGATGTTCAGTCTGTGGCCGGCTCTACGCTTGAGGCTCTGGTTGAGGTCAAAGGTATAGGAAAGGCCAAGGCCAAGAAACTCATTGAGGAAGCCAAGAAGTTATTAAAAAAGTTGTAGTTGATCCGACGCGAGCTTAAACACTCAAAAATTTCAGGAAAATTTTTTGCGCAAGCTCGGGT
>DOMD01000031.1:0-128 GCA_003510525.1 Candidatus Omnitrophota bacterium | reverse complement strand
CGCAAACCTAAAAAAGAAGAATCCGGGTCTACCCTTATTCCCCGGGTCCACCCAGAGGCCCGGGTAATTATGGCTAAGCCGCGAGAAGTTATTCCAAAACCCGCGAGTATCGCTCAAGAGCCTAAGAT
>DOMD01000112.1 GCA_003510525.1 Candidatus Omnitrophota bacterium | reverse complement strand
CCTCGGTCACGGAAATGCTATCACTTATAATATTCTGCACGTCTTTGCTTGAGCGTAAAACCTGCTTATCTATAAATAACAACGTGTATCTGTCTTTTAACTGGCGGACAAACTCCTCAATGCCCTTAATCCTGGTCGCGGCTAAAATCTCGCGTATTTTCTCTTCCCTGAAACTATCACGCCACAGCGGCTGCATTTTCTTTCGTAAAGACGCGCTTAATCGCGCGTAAGGGATATCTTCTAAGAGGCGCCGTAAAACCCCATTAAGGTCTTTCGCATTACGGGCATTATCCATCCGTACCTTTACCTGCCCCCTTGTTTTTGGATTATCATGAATGAAACGTAAGGCTTCCTCCGCTATCCCCCGAAAAACGCTATCGGCTTCACGATGATTATCCTTTATTAAACCGGCAAAGATACCGGAATTTTCAATATCGTCAATGAACGTCCTGTCGGCATCGCTTAATTCCGCGGGAAGGACAACTTTTTCTTTTTTGTGATATTTGCCGAACCATTCCCTGAATACCCGCGCGCCGATAGCTATGATGAGTATAAAGAAGATATGCGTGAGAGGATGAGAAAGAAAATTAGTACCGGTTGGCTCTATTGCCGAAGACGCTATTTTAGGAGTATCGGTAATGGCCTTTTTCCTGAAACCTTCCCTAAACAGCGTCTCACCGAGCGCGTTCTGGCGGCTGGCTGGAGCCACTACAGGCTTACCCTTCTTAATCCTCTCCCTAAAATCCTGGTTCCAGAATTCAACCAGCCGCAGGATTACTTCTTCAATAATATCTTCCGGAACGTCCATCAGCCTGTGAACAAATAGTTCCGGTTCATCTACGCGCAGCAGGCCGGCGCAATACATAAGAACGGCATCGCCTGTATTCCTGTGTTTATAAAGCATCTCAGCGCAAATAAAGAAGGTTAGGTGATAATCCGGGTCAATCTCAAACGCCGTCTTTAGATGGGTAAGCGCTTCATGGGCCCGGCCTAATTTTTCATAGGCCGCGGCTAAACCGTTATGGATAAGGATAATCTGGCGGGGATTTTTTGAGTGGGTTAAAGCCTGCTGGAATAAGGAAATCGCGTCTTCATGCCGCGCCTGACGCAAAGCGGAAATTCCCAAGTCGAAATGATACCTTGCCTCAGGCGGGGCTGTCTGCCATAAGGAATAAGCCAGGAAAGCCGCTATTATCATTCCTAAAACGACATTCCGCCCGTAACCGAGCATTTTTACCCACAACCGCCGAATGGTAAAATAGGGACAGCGACCATTTTTTCCCTCTTCCGCCGGGCTGCTGCCGGAGCTTGAACCGTTAGGCGAATTAAGTGTTGTGTCCCTTGACACCCTTGATTCCCAAGGTTGACTTTGACTGTATTGTATGTTATATTTTGAAGTGTAAAGGAGGTATTTTAAATGTCTAAAGTTACCCTGGAATTGGACAATAAGCAAATTGAAGAACTGGTAGACAGGCTTGCGATAGAAGACAAAATCCATCTCGCGCTGAAATTGAATCTTGAAACTTGGCAGGCGCGTTTTAAAAACCTTATTAGCCAAATAGACGCGCGGCTTAAAAACCGGAAGATGCCTTCCAATGAGAAGATAGTACAGGTCGTAAAGAAGATACGAAAACGCCATTATGCTCAAAGCCGTAATTGATACGAATATATGGATAAGCGCGCTCTTAAAAAGCTCATTAACCCGGCCAGTTTTAGAAGCTTTTATCAAAGAAAAATTCACACCTGTCATATCTAACGAACTGCTCAAAGAGCTTAACGATACTTTAAACAAGTCAGAAATCGCGGAACTAATTAAACCTGATGATGCCAAAGAGTTGATAGCGTTGATTGCTGAAAAAAGCAAACGGGTTGAACCCGCGGTAACGTTAAAAATATGCCGGGATCCAGAAGATAATTTCATCCTGGCATTGTCTAAGGCTTCCGGGACTCCGCTGGTGACTTTAGATAAAGACCTTCTTGTCCTATCCAAAGAATTCAATATAATTTCTCCTGGAGAATTTCTTAAACTTCTCAAGAGATAATTCTTTAACCGCAACAACTGCCGCGGTAATTTCCCCTCCTTTCCCAGCGGGCTGCTGCCGAAGCTTGAACCGTTAGGCGAATTAAGTGTTGTGTCCCCAAATTCTAATTCTTCTTCTACTAACCGGATTGTGTTGCCAGGGTTAGGAACTTCTTCCTTATTTCCAGGCTCATAGGGCCGCGCGCCAGGGATCTCAATAATAAACCTTGCTCCGCTTTGACCGTCGTTTCTGTTTTCCGCGCGTATTTCTCCCTGGTGCTGACGGATTACTTCCCACAATAACGCTAAACCCAAGCCAGTGCCGCCCTTTCTTTTGGTGTAGCCCAATTGGAAGATCATTTGTTTGCCGGATTCATCTTTGGCTAAATTATCGGGAGAAAATCCCGGGCCGTCATCAGTTATCGTGATTACCACCTTTTCGCCCTGCGTATAGGCAGAGACATCAATATGCCCAACCTTAAGATGCAGCATATTACTAATAATACGGGGGATGCCTAATTCTAATCCCCGCCTATCAGCACGGATAACAATTCTTTCATCTATATTCATAGTTATTGCCGAAAGAATCGGTTTGTGGCTCTCGCGCAATTCTCCTATCATTCCCTCAAACGATTTCTTAAGCTTTATATTTTCCCTATAACTATCCGCCTTAACAAAATTAACCGCCCAATTGAAAAAGGAAATAATTTCTTCAAAATGCGCACCTACAACAGCCATTTCTTTAGAGAATTGAGCAGCAATATGAACCTGTTTTATCTCGGCATAAGATTGAAATAATTTATCAAATGTTTTCTTAATATTTATTAATTCACAAATATCCCCTTCCTTAATACTATGGCTATTCTCTAAATCGTTAGTTAAAGGCTTTAATCTTTTCGCCAGCGTACAAATGCCATCATCTATGAGTTTCTTTAATTGATCATATATTTTTTGGTCAGTTATTCTTTTTGCTATGCTTCTTGCTATATATATAAGTTCCGTGGATATACGGTGTAACTTATCAAATACAGGAAACGATTCATTGCCACTATGCCCATGACTGATTATTTTCATCGCCATATACATTCTCTGCTTAGCGCCATCATCAAGCGGGCTTGAATTAATGCTTACAGAAACAGGGACGGTTCTATTTTCTTTTTGAGTCCCTGTGGGAGAAGAAGATAACAGGCTCTGCTTAGACCAAGAAAAGAGAGCAGGATCATTTTCCCCCAGCGGGCTGCTGCCGGAAAAAGCGGCCTGGCCCATTTTTTCTATTAACCGCGCGCCAATGAATCTCGGGAAATAGCGCTTTAGCTCAATAAGTTGACTTTGGGTATATTGTATGTTATATTTTAGAATATAAAGGAGGTGTTTCAAATGTCTAAAGTAACTATTGAGCTTGACACGAAACAAATAGAAAGCATTGTGGAAAACCTGACTATTGAACAAAAACTTCGTCTTGTACGTAAGCTTGAAAAGGAAACTTTGAGCCAGAGATGGAATAACCTTCTTAAAACTATTGATGAAAGACGCAAGAAATATCCTATAAGCCAAAAGGAGATCAACAGGGAAATAGAGTTTGCCCGCAAAGAATTTTATGCTAAACGCCGTAGTTGATACCAATGTATTCCTGAGAGGCCTATTAGGTTCACCCTCAAACCGCGATATCCTATTATGCCTGAAAGATAACGCGTTTAACCTCATTATTTCCCCCGAACTTTTTGAGGAACTCCTTGAAGTAGCGCGGCGAACCAAATTCCGCAGCATCCTTATCCCGGAAGCGGTATATAATCTCACCGAAATCATCAAGGCCCAGGCAAAATTTGTCACCCCGCGCCAGCGAGTAACTATTTGCCGGGATACAGAAGACCAAAAGATACTGGAATGCGCGTTAGAAGGCGCGAATTGTATTGTGAGCAACGATAAAGACCTGCTCATATTGAAAGCTTTCCATAACATTCCCATCGTTACTCCCGGAGAATTCCTTAAACTTCTCAAGCAATAGCCTCTTAGAAAAAATAGCGACAGCGGCCGTTTTTCACTCCCTCCCAGCGGGCTGCTGC
>DOMD01000192.1:3940-11670 GCA_003510525.1 Candidatus Omnitrophota bacterium | reverse complement strand
GGGATAGATCGGGATAATCCGGCAGTTGATGAGCTGGTGAAATTGGGCTATATCCGCCGGGATGTTGACCATATCCATCTTTTGGATAAGGGCAAGGCCGAGGCCCAGAAGGCCCTGCGCCGCCACCGCCTGGCTGAACGGCTATTGGTTGATGTCCTGGATATCAAGGATAAGGGCATCAATGAGGTCAGCTGTAAGTTTGAACATCTTCTTCACGCGGGGGTTGAGGAGAATGTCTGTATTGTCCTGGGCCACCCTAAGGTCTGTCCCCACGGCAAGCCTATCCCCCCGGGGAGGTGCTGCGGGGTGAAAGAAAATAAGAAGGGCCGGGTGATGAAATTTGTCTCTTCTCTTTCGGAGTTGGAGGTCAAAGACAAGGGCGAGATTGCCTACCTGCACGCCAAAGACAATTCCCAGATGCAGAAGTTAATGAGCATCGGGGTCCTGCCCGGGATGTCGGTAAGCCTGCTCCAAAAATTCCCTTCCTATGTCCTGCAATTAGGCCAGTCCCAGTTTGCCGTGGACAAGGAGCTGGCATCCAGCATTTATGTGAGGCTGATAAAATGAGCGCGATGACTAAAGGACAGGTTGAGTCCAGGATAAGCGAGGCGATAATCAAATTTGAAAAGGACTACATGGGCCGCGGGCCCACGGAAACCAAGGCCTATATTATCAAGGATATGGTCTTGGTGCGCCTGAAAGGGGTGCTCACCCCGGCGGAGGAGCAGTTGGCCAAAAGCCCGGAAGGGGCGGACCTGATTAAGAAGACCCGGGTGCGCCTCCTGGAAAGCGCCCGGCTCCTGCTTGAAACGATGGTGGCTGAAATCTCCGGATGCCAGGTGCAGAGCCTGCATACCGATATCAGCACCAAGACCGGCGAGCGGGTGATCATTTTTACCCTGGATAAGAATCTGGAGGAGGCCTTCCCCGCGAAATAATTGACAAGAGAGAAATTGTCTGTAGAATATAAGAGGATTAATCAGGCAAGGGAAGACTTTTAGCGGGGACCTGGATTTTTCAGGTAGCCGCCAAGTAAGCCAACACATATATTTTCCATGTTTTCATCCTGAATGAAAGCGGGAAAAATAAGGTGTTGGCTTTTTTGTCGGCTCTATCAAATAAAATATGGAGGGAAATATGGCAACAGCGCTGGAAAAATGGGTGGAAGAACAGGCAAAATTATGCAAGCCGGATAAAATCTATTGGTGCGACGGCTCCGAGGAAGAGGCCCGCCGGCTGATTGAGATTGGGATCAATGAGGAAAAGGTCAACGGGCAGGCTATTTTTCACAAGCTTAACCAGTCCTGGCCGAATGGCTATTATCACCGCAGCCATCCCACGGATGTGGCCCGCACCGAGCATCTTACCTTTGTCTGTCATCCTGACAAAGAGACCGCGGGCCCGAATAACAATTGGATGTCTCCTGATGAGGCAAAAGAGAAGATGCGCAAGCTCTCCGACGGCTGTATGAAAGGCCGGACCATGTATGTCCTACCCTATACGATGGGGCATCCGGACTCGCCTTATGCCAAGAGCTGTATCCAGCTTACCGATATTTCGTATGTCGCGGTGAGTATGCGCGTTATGACCCGGATGAGCAAAAAAGCAATAGATAGAATAGGAAAGTCTGATGATTTTGTCAAGGGCCTGCATTCCATAGGCGACCTGGATCCCAATAANNGCCGAGCATATGGTTATTCTGGGCATTGAGGATCCCAAAGGCAAGGTAACTTATATTACCGCGGCGATGCCCTCAGCCTGCGGGAAAACCAATCTGGCGATGCTTGAGTCGGCCCTGCCCGGATATAAGGTCTGGACCTTGGGGGATGATATTGCCTGGCTTAATGTTGGGACTGACGGCCGGCTATGGGCGATTAACCCGGAGACCGGGCTTTTTGGGGTTGCCCCGGGAACATCAATGAAGACCAACCCCAATATGCTTAAGACCTTAAAAGGGACGAGGTTTGCCCCGACACTCTTTACCAATACCGGGTTAAACCCGCGAACCAATGAGCCTTGGTGGGAAGGCCTGGATGGAGATGCCCCTAAGAATCTTATTGATTGGCAGGGTAAGCCTTGGCAGTCAGGACAGGAAAGCAAGGCCGCCCATCCCAATGCCCGCTTTACCGCGTCCATCTATAATTCGCCCACGCTCTCCAGGGAATTTGATAATCCCAAAGGCGTGCCGATTTCGGCCATAATCCTTGGCGGGCGCAGGACCCGGTTGATCCCGCTGGTTACCGAGGCCTTTAATTGGCAAAACGGGGTATTCCTGGGGGCCAGGACCGGCTCGGAAACCACCGCGGCCGCGGCTCATCAGGTGGGTGTGTTACGCAGAGACCCGATGGCAATGCTGCCTTTCTGCGGATACAATATGGGCGACTATTTCCGGAACTGGCTGGATATTGGCAAAAATTTAAAACATCCGCCGAAGATTTATTCCGTCAACTGGTTCAGGGCGGATGAAAACGGCAGGTTTATCTGGCCGGGTTTCGGCGAGAATATCCGGGTATTAAAATGGATATTGGAGCGGGTAAATAACCAGGTTGAAGCCCAGAAGACNNGATAAACTCTTTGAGGTCAACCCTGAAGAATGGCAGGAGGAACTGCGGGATATTGAGAAATTCTTAAGCCAGTTTTCCGGGCGCCTGCCCAAGGAAATCTCACAGGAATACCAGGCCCTGAAAGAGCAAATAAATAACAACGGGCCTGCTGAAGATATAGATGATTCCATAAGGTTTACCGACCGGGGCGGGGCGTGATAAGGCCCAATCCCCAGGGTGATTATCCGAATATAGATAAAACGGCTTATATAGACCCTTCAGCGGTGATTATTGGAAAGGTCAAAATCGGCAAGAATGTGTTTGTCGCCCCCGGAGCGGTTATCCGGGCCGATGAGCCGGAAAGCTCGATCTCAATTAGCGATAATTGCAACATCCAGGACAGGGCCGTTATCCACGCTTTAGGAAACAGCTCCGTAATCATAGGTCAAAATACTTCCTTATCTCATGGCTGTATTGTTCACGGGCCCTGCGCAATCGCAAAAGAGTGTTTTGTTGGTTTTGGATCGGTAATTTTCAAGGCTAAATTAGAAAACGGAGTTTTTGTTAAATTTATGGCCGTGGTTTCAGGGGTCAACATACCTTCGCGGCGCATCATTCCTGATCGAGCGGTGGTTGATACGATAAATAAGGTCAAGCTATTGCCTGCCGTTTCAGAAGAATTCCGGAAATTTAGTCAAAGAGTGCTAAGGGCAAACCATAATTTATTAAAAGGGTATAAGGAAGCAGTTTGAATATGGCAAATAATTTCTGATTCCATTCGGATTCCTTTAAAATATACAATTTAGCCTTGACATTTAACCAGTAAGTTAGTAATATAATAACATACTGGAGATATCTAATATGCGTTTAAACTTAAGGAATTGTATTTTAACGGAAGAATTTGATTACGGCTCTCTTAAGCAGACCCTTAGCGCGTATAAGAACCCGCGTGTCAAAATCAACGATCTTCTAAAAAAAGGCCATATCATCCGCGTCAAGAAGGGGCTTTATGTGTTCGGCCCGGAATTGGCAAGAGGGCCTTATGTAAAGGAGAGTTTAGCGAACCTGATTTACGGGCCTTCGTATATTTCCCTTGAATACGCGCTGTATTTTTACGGCCTGATTCCCGAACGCGTAGAGACGGTTACCAGCGTCACGGACAAAAGAAAGAAATTGTTTAACACGCCTGTGGGGAATTTTTCTTACCGTTATATACATCCGTCGCTTTATCCTCACGGCGTGACCCTTTATAAGATGGACCAATATCATTCTATTTTGCTCGCCTCCAGGGAAAAGGCCATTTGCGATATGCTCTATTTTTCTGACGATATGGCCGATGAGGCCCAAATAGAGGCGTATTTCCTGCGGGATTTAAGAATGGAGCTTGCGCAGTTAAGGCGGCTTAACATCCGGGAGGTGAGAAGATTATCCCGGCTCTACGGACATAATGCCCGCGTATTTCGCGGTTTTCTGGAGAAGGTAAAATGAATGACGCCGCTAAGGCCATGCTCAACAGGTATCGTTGTTCCAGCGTTAACGAGTATAAAAACGCGCTCAAGGAGATCGTGCAGGAGATCGCCCTGCTTGGGCTTTGGCGTTCAAAATTCTTTGAGAAGGCGGCATTTTACGGCGGGAGCGCGCTAAGGATACTGTATGGGCTTGACCGGTTTTCGGAAGATTTGGATTTTTCGCTTTTAGGTCCGGACAAGGGTTTTTCCCTCTCTGATTACTGCCGGGCAATGGAAGAGGAGTTGAAAGGTTTTGGTTTTTCCGCGGCAGTTGAAAGGAAAGAGAAGCGGGAAAAAACAAACATTGAGTCTGCTTTTATTAAGGCCGGGACGCTGAAAAATATGATTGTGGTTGATATCCCTGAATCCGCGAGAAAAAAGATAGATCGGGGAAAAACGATGAAAATAAAAGTAGAGATTGATAAAGACCCCCCGGGCGGTTTTTACACGGAAGCTAAATATCTTCTTCAGCCGATTCCTTTTTCCGTGAATACCTGCACACTGCCGTGCCTTTTAGCGGGGAAAATGCACGCGATATTATGCCGGCCGTGGTCAGGCAGGGTGAAGGGCCGCGACTGGTATGATTTGGTATGGTACGCTGGAAAAGACATACCGGTTGATTTGAGGCATTTGGAAAACAGGATGCGGCAGACAGAAAACCTTAAGGATGGGGAAGCGCTGACAGAAAAAACGCTCAAACAAAAGCTTCGGGAAAAGATTAACAGCGTAGATTTTAACAGCGCTAAAAATGATGTTGAAGCTCTAGTGAAGGATCCGTTGTCACTTAAGCTTTGGAGCGAGGAATTCTTTATGGCTGTCTGTGAACGCGTAAGAGCATCAGCTTCTCCCGGAAGCGTTGGTAATCGCTGATTCGCTAAGCTGATAAATCCAAAGAAACAAAAAAGGAACAAAAAACAAGATCATGACTCAAGACGCCTTGACAAAAATAAGCTATATGCTACAATCTTTTTCGTGAGCATGCTTAATAAAGTAATAGTGCTGGCCATTATATCCGTATTTTTGATCTCGGCGGCGGGATTTTGTGATGCCGCGAGCTCAATAGATGATAACGGGCACCATTGTGTTATCTGCTGTAGTGCGGGCTGTCACGGCATAGTTTTACCGCCAGGGCAAATCACAACAGCGCCTTCGCTTTCCGCGTCTTTTATCCAATTTGATGCCGCGTTCCGCCAGGAGCCGTTTCTACGCGGTATAGAATATCCTCCTAAAAGTATTATCTAAGAGACAGAAGTAAGCACAAACGAATTTGTATGACATTGTGCTTTATTCTGTCTTTTTTCATTTCCTGTTTTATTATTTTCCCATTTTTAAAAAGAGGTTTAAAAATATGAACAAGAAGATACGAAGTATCATCACGATAATAGCATTTATTGTAAGTAGTGTTCCTAAGATGGCGCAGGCTGAGGAACCGTTAACTTTAGAGAAAGCTTTGTCCTTGGCTTATGAAAATAATCCTAGCATCGAAGAAGCCAGGAAAGCCGTTGACGCGGCCAAAGGCGATTTAATAACCGCGCGGACATTTTCCAATCCGGAGGCCGAGTTTGAAATAGGGGGATTGAAAAAGAACGAAGCAGGTGAGCGTAAAACAAATCTTGACAACCTTGAAGTCAGGCAGGAATTTGATCCGCCGGGCGTGCGCGGGGCAAAAAGCAAAATAGCGCGAAATCAAGTATTACTACAGCAGGAATTAGTTAAATCCGTCTGGTCGCAAGTGTATGCCGAGGCGAGAGAGATTTACTCCCGGATAATTTTAAATAAAAAAGAACTGGAATTGGCAGACGAAAACCTTAATATCCTACGGCAGTTTTTCAGCCGGGTACAGCAGCGTTTCCAATCCGGACAGGCGCTTAAAAATGACGTTCAGCGGGCAAAGATAGAACTACTTGACGCGGAGAACTCCTATCTATCCGCGGAAAAAGAGTTGAAAATAAACAAGGCGAGGCTTAACCTGCTTTTAGGCCGGGCGATGGATAACCTTTTTGAAATAGAAGAGGAGCTTAAGGATGAGGAATTGCGGCTCGATCTTCAGGAATTAACCCGAGAAGCATTTTCTAAAAGCCCCGCGATTAAATCCGAGGATTTGGCTCTAAATTTAAAGGCCGCGAATCTGACCAAAGAAGAGCTTTCCCGCTTACCGTCTCCTTTTGTCGGGTTTCAAAGGACAACCGAAGAATATGAGAATGATTCAAGCCTGGTGGTGGGCTTTAGTATTCCTTTGTGGAACTTGAATCAAGGAGAAGTTAAAAAAGCCCAAGCCGAGAAAGATGCCCAGACCGCGAAAACTCAGGCGGCAAAAAGAGAGCTTGCTTTTAGTGTTTTCGAGGCTTATTTAAACGCGGAACTTACCCACCGTCAGCTTGAATTACTGAAAAAGTCGCTGGAAGAGGCAAATGAACTGCTTAGTCTGGCAAACCTGCGTTATAGCGAAGGAGAAATAGACTTTATTAATTTTCTTGATCAGGTAAAAACCGCGGCCCAGACGAGAATTAAATACTACCAGGGGTTGTTTAGCCTTAACAAAGCCATAAACGAACTGGAAAAGACTGTCTACGTCTCGGTTCGCAAGGAGGAATATTTAAGATGAAGAATCTAAGATTTGTATCAGCGGTTTTGATTGCTTTTGTGCTTGGGATGGGGGTATCCTGGAGTGTTTTAAATAAGGACACAGAAAAGCCTTACCAAGCCGAAACCCGCCCTGAAGAAGAGGCAGTAGCAGAGCTGTCTTTAAACAAGGAATCACAGGAGTTGATTAATCTAAAAACAGCCAAAACGCGCTTAAGCGTATTTAAAAAAAGCATTTCCGTCTTTGGCCAGATTGCCCAGGACGCGGAAACCTCGGTTCATGTGGTTTCGCCAGTTACGGGTACGATTGTTGACGCGAAGGCCCAAATTGGTTCGTCAGTCCAAAAAGACGAAATACTTTGCGTTGTCTCTAAAATAAACGGGGAAACATCCCTGCGTGAGGTAAAAGCTCCGATAGCGGGTATCGTGATCGGCGCTTTCGCTAAGGTAAACGACAGGGTTGATACTGTCTCATCTATTTACACTATCGCGGACCTTACGAAATTATGGGCAACGTTTGAAGTATATGAAAAAGACATCGCCGAAATTAAGCTGGGGCAGAAAGTATCGGCGCGCTCGCTCGCGTATCCGGACCAAGTGTTTGAAGGTGAAATAATATTTATTTCCCCGCGGGTTGATGAAACCAGCCACACGATTAAAGTCCGGGCCATCGTGGATAATAAAGATATGATGCTCAAATTGGGCATGTTTGTCAGCGGCGATATTATATCGGAAGGCCGGGAGAAATATCTTTCGGTGCCGGCTGATGCCGTTCAGACGATAGGTGATGATAAGATTATTTTTCTTAAAACTGGGGATAATAAATTTGCGATAAGAAAAATCAAGGTAAAAGCCGAAACCAAAGAAGATATTTTTATTGAGGATGTTTATTCTCAAGAAGAAAATACCCAAATGAGAGAAGGGGATGAAGTTGCAGTCGAGGGCGCGTTTCTGCTTAAGTCTGAACTCTTAAAAGGCGAATTGGAGGGAGAGTAATTATGCTGGACAAACTTATAGCGTTTTCGTTACGGCAAAGGCTGTTAATTATAATCGCGGTTGTCATGCTTATTGGGCTGGGATTTTATTCGTTTAAGAA
>DOMD01000192.1:0-3812 GCA_003510525.1 Candidatus Omnitrophota bacterium | reverse complement strand
AAACGGCGTTAGGCCCTATTTCAACCGGATTGGGCGAAATTTATCAATATACCTTAGAGCGCCCCCAAGAAGCTGTTTTGAAAGATAAAACCGAAGACTTAACGGAATTAAGAACTATGCAAGATTGGATTGTCCGTCCAATTTTAAAAACTATCCCCGGCGTCGCTGATGTTAATTCATTCGGCGGGCATGTGAAACAGTATCAAGTCATCATTGATCCGGAAAGATTGGCTAAATACGATCTGACATTAAGAGAAGTCTTTGAGGCCATAGCGGCCAATAATAGCAATGCCGGAGGAAATATCCTTGAGCATTCCGCGGAGCAATATTTGGTCAGAGGTATAGGACTGATTCAATCTATTGACGACATCAAAGACATTATTATCAAAGAAAAAGAAGAGGTGCCTGTATATGTGAGCAATATTGCCGAGGTTAAAATTGGGCCTGAAACGCGCCAGGGCGCGCTGGTGGTTGACGGCAAAGGTGAAGGCGTGGCCGGTATCGTCATGATGCTTAAAGGAGAAAGCGGCAAGGAGGTTGTGGAGCGCGTTAAAAATAAAGTCAAAGAGATTAATGAGGGGGAAGTTTTGCCGGCCGGAATTAAAATAAAACCATTTTATGACAGAACAGAACTTGTTGAGAAGTGCCTCGCGACGGTTGAGAAAGCCCTTACGGAAGGCGCTATCTTTGTCATTATAATCCTTTACCTGTTTTTAAGGAATTTTAGAGCCGCGTTTGTGGTCGCGCTTACCTTGCCATTAGCGGTCCTGGCGGCATTTATTGTAATGAAGATGATCGGCCTCTCGGCAAACCTTATGACTTTGGGAGGGCTTGCCATATCCCTGGGTATGGTTGTAGATGCCGCTATTATTCAGGTGGAAAATGTCCAAAGGCATCTTTCAGAGTCCGGCGCCTCCAAACACAAATTTACCACAATACTGAACGCGGTTATGGAAGTGCGCAAACCATCCATCCTCGGTGAATTAATTATAGCCATTACCTTTCTGCCCATAATGACCCTTCAAGGCATGGAAGGAAAGATGTTTTCTCCTCTGGCTTTTACTATCGCGATAGCCTTATTCTCATCTTTGGCCTTATCTATCTTTGTGATACCTGTCTTTTGTTCATTTTTTTTAAAAGCCGGCAACGAAAAAGAGAGCTTCCTGATAATAGGGGCAAAGAAATTATACCTACCTGTTCTCAAAAAGGCCTTAAAGCATAGAATTACGGTTATAATCTGTGCCTTAATGATGTTTGGCGGGAGCCTTATGCTCATTCCTTTTCTGGGGACAGAATTTATTCCCGCCTTAGATGAAGGAAGCCTGACTCCGCAGATTATTCGTTTACCGAGTATTTCATTAAAAGAATCCGTTGAGATCGAGACAATTGCTCAAAAGATCATTATGCGCTTTCCGGAGGTGGAGACCGTGGTTTCAAAAATCGGGACGGCAGAGATAGCCACAGACCCTATGGGTCCTAATGTCAGCGACCCCATTGTTATCTTAAAACCAAAGAGGTATTGGAAAACAGCGAAGACCAAAGAAGAATTGGCTGAGAAAATGCGGGAGGCTTTGGCGCGGATTCCGGGTATTGGTTTAAATGTTACCCAGCCCATTGCTTTAAAGGTTGATGAATTGATTTCAGGGGTAAAATCGCAGATCGCCATTAAGTTATTCGGGGATGATATGGATATTCTAAAAGCCAAAGGTGACGAGATAGCTAAGATTATTTCACGAGTCAAGGGCATAGAGGATTTGCGCGTGGAACAGGTTTCCGGCCAATCCTATGTGGAGGTAAAGATAGATCGCAGGAAAATAGCCCGCTACGGGATTAATGTCAGCGAAATTCAGGAAATCATTGAAACAGCAGTGGGGGGAAAATCCCCCACGGATGTATTTGAGGGTGAAAAAAGATTTTCCGTGCTGGTAAGGTTCCCGGAAGATAAAAGAGATTCCCTTAAAGCCATTGAGAATATCCTCATTAATTCTTCGCGAGGCTTCAAGATCCCTTTAGTCCAGCTGGCCACGGTTAATTTAGTTGAAGGGCCGGTGCAAATCAGCCGGGAAAACAGTAAGCGGCGCATAGTGGTGGAATGTAATGTGAAGGGAAGGGATATCGGCAGTTTTGTCGCGGAATCCCAGGCTAAACTCAAAGAAAAATTGAAACTTCCGGCAGGGTATTACATAACCTGGGGCGGAGCGTTTGAGAATCAACAGAGGGCAATGAAACGATTAGGGATTATTGTTCCTGTTACTATTCTGTTGATATTCTTTTTGCTTTTTTCCAGCTTCAATTCCTTAAAACAGGCATTTTTGGTGATTATTAATTTGCCGTTTGCCTTGATGGGAGGCATAGTGGCATTATTTATATCAGGATTGTACTTGAGCGTCCCTGCCTCGGTAGGTTTTATTGCCTTATTCGGTGTCGCGGTATTAAACGGTGTTGTGTTAGTCAGCTATATCAATCAATTAAGAAAAGAAGGAATGCCTATTAATGAAGCCATCATTAAAGGATGCGAACAGCGGTTACGGCCGATTCTGATGACGGCATCGGTTGCCGTATTCGGCCTTGTGCCGATGCTATTTGCCTCCGGCCCCGGTTCGGAAGTGCAAAAGCCGCTGGCCATTGTCGTAGTCGGCGGCCTGGCCACATCCACGCTAATAACCCTTTTAGTTTTGCCGGTTTTATACGGCTGGTTTGAGAAAAAAGAGCTGTAAGTAAGGGCCGGATAATATTATTGACAATGCGCATATAATAGTGTATATTTAATACAGAGGTGAATAAGATGGTACGATTAAATATCACATTGCCGGATGACTTAGGGAAAGAGTTAAAAAAGGTTTCAAATAGAAGCCGTTTTATTTCCCAGGTGTTAAGGGAGAAGTTGGAAAGAGAAAAAAGACAGAGGTTGGATAAACTGCTTATTGAAGGATACCAACATATCAGGGAAGAAGATAGAACCCTGGACAAGGAATGGTCTAAGGCGACCCTAAAGGACTGGCGGTAGCCGGCTATGGCAGAGTTTCCATCACGCGGGGAAATCTGGTTAGTGTCCCTTGATCCGGCAGTCGGCAGTGAAACAGGCAAAACCAGGCCCGCCTTAGTTATTTCTAACGACCGAAATAACCAGTTTGCCGATACAGTTACCGTCATACCCATAACATCAAAGACAGATAAAATATACCCCTTTGAAGTCTTTATTTCTCGTCATGAAAGCCGTCTGCCGCTGGATTCCAAGCTGAAGGCAAATCAGATACGTACAATAGATAAAAGAAGATTGATTAAAATATTGGCCAATATATCACCGCAGAAATTGTCCGAAGCCGAAGAAGCAATTTTAATACATTTAGGGATGACTTAAACGTAATCCGCGCGCTTCTATTTTCCAATAGCGCGCCGCAAGATATTAGAATATAAACACATAGGGTCTGGAAATGTTAAGCATTTAAGCGTATTTCCGGAGGACTTTTTGATGGCCGGGCCGCCATCTGATATAAATATCAGGTGGCGGCTTTTTTAAATTGAGTGTTTTAATTACAGATTTGGCGTATGAAAGTTAAAATATCGAAACTCAAAATTCTGATCCCTGCCGGGATAATCATTGTTATCGCGTTTTATTTTACCAATGTTTTTAGAGAAAATAAGGCGCTTAAAGAAATTATTGAACGCCTGGCCGCGGATTCCAGGGTTGCCGAAGTGATGGTGACCGAGGTTAAGCCTGACCCCAAGACGAAAAAGACCTATACCACTATCAAATTCCTGGAGTACAGCGCGAAACTTAAGCCGCTTAAACCGAAATATTTCACCTTTTC
>DOMD01000093.1 GCA_003510525.1 Candidatus Omnitrophota bacterium | reverse complement strand
AACCGGTCTTGTTTTTACCGGAGCGTGTAGGGGCCAATGTTTTTTCCATCAAAAGAAGATTTTCTGAAATTAGCCAAAAAGGGTAACCTGATACCGGTGTATCGAGAGATAATCGGAGATTTGGAAACGCCGGTTTCCGCTTTCCTGAAGGTCTGTGGGGAAAGCGATTACGGATATCTTCTGGAATCAGTGGAGGGCCAGGAGAAAATTGCCCGGTATTCTTTTATCGGCTGCCGCCCTCAAGCGGTGTTGAAGATAGGAGGAAGGGTTTTAGAGATATTCGAGACGGACAATACGGGCGGTTTTGGGCTCACTCAAACTATTCAACTTGGGGATCCGCTCTTAGAATTAAAGAAATTTATGTCTAAATACCGGCTGGCGGGCAGCGGTGAATCTTTAAGGTTTTGCGGCGGCCTGGTGGGGTATTTTGGTTATGGTATGGCGCGTTTTTTTGAAAATATCCCGGATAAGAATTTAGATGACAAAGGCTTTCCCGACGCGTTATTTATGCTAAGCGATACCTTGATTGTTTTCGACCATTTTAGCCGTAAGCTCAAGATAATCTCTTGCGCTTTTCTGAAGGATAATTCAAAGAATGCCGCGCTTAAGGCTTACCGGGAAGCTTTAAAAAAAATAGAAACCATAACGGTTAAATTAGACGCGAATGCTAAAAAGCCTAAAAACAAGGTTAAGGCTAAGCGGAAGGTAGAAATAAAATTCGCTATTACTAAAAAAGATTTTACCAATATGGTAAATAAAGCCAAGGATTATATCCGTAGGGGCGATATAATCCAGGTGGTGCTTTCCCAGGTTTTATCCGCTAAAACCGTTCAGAGTCCGTTTGGTATTTATCGTAAACTGCGCGGCCTTAATCCTTCGGCATATATGTTTTATCTTAGGTTTAAAGATTTACATTTAGCCGGTTCTTCTCCGGAGATGCTGGTGCGCTGTGAAGAGGGCGTGGTTACTACCCGGCCTATAGCCGGAACTTCGCCGCGCGGTGAAACTGAAGAAGAAGACCGGCGGATAGAGAATAAATTGCTGAATAATCCCAAGGAAAAGGCCGAGCATATAATGTTGGTGGATTTAGGCAGAAATGATTTGGGCCGGGTTTCCAAATTTGGCTCAGTTAAGATAACCGAGTTTACGCGTATTGAAAGATATTCCCATGTTATGCATATAGTCAGCGAAGTCCGGGGAAAGCTAAAAAACAGCATGGATAGCTATGATGTTTTAAGGGCCTGTTTTCCGGCCGGCACGGTTAGCGGCAGCCCCAAAATCCGGGCGATGGAGATCATTGATGAGTTGGAGAATTTTCGCCGCGGCCCTTATGCCGGGGCAGTGGGGTATTTTGATTTTTCCGGAAATTTAGATACCTGTATTACCATTCGCACTATCCTGATTAATAAGGATATGGCTTATATCCAGGCCGGGGCCGGAATTGTGGCAGATTCAGAAGCCCAAAGAGAGTATCAGGAAACCTTGAATAAGGCCAAGGCGCAATTAGAAGCATTATAATAGTTAATAGTTCACAGATAACGTAGAGTAAATAACCAAGGAGGAAGTGATGGCAGTTGGAATTAGGATGCGTAAAGTCGGTAAAGGCGGGAAGAAAAGATTTTATTTTAGGATCGCGGCGATAGATGATTCTAAAAGCCGCGATGGCGCCATAATTGAGGAGTTGGGCAGTTATGACCCGGTTAAGAAAGAGGATAATTTTAAGATTAAAAGAGAGCGCTTTGATTACTGGAAATCTAAAGGCGCGGTGGTATCTCAGACTATACAGAGTCTAATCAAGAAAGCGGGAAAAACAGTCTCGTAGGGGCGGGTTCGAACCCGCCCCTACGATAATTACCAATAATCATTCCACATTATTTACGTTTGGTTGTTGGTGATTTAACATAGGAGAATAAAAATGCAGCCTCAAGCAGTCAATCCCATATTACAGATGTTTCCGTTATTATTGGTGTTTATAATTTTTTATTTTATGTTAATCAGGCCTCAGCAGAAAAAAGAAAAAGAGCGCCTGAATATGCTCAAAAACATCAAAAAGAACGATGAAGTAGTAACCAGCGGCGGGATACACGCGGTAGTATTAAATGTCAAAGACAGGACAGCTACCTTGCGCGTTGACGATAATGTTAAGATAGAAGTGGACAAGGACGCGATCGCGCGAGTGGAAAAGGTGTCTTGAGGATATTAAGGTAGATAGCAGCAGCAATAGTTAATTTAATTACACCAATGTCGAATGACGAAATCCGAATGACGAATGAATTCATAATGCTTGAATGATCAAATGTAATTTTTTAGACATTGGGCATTAAGAAATTAGTCATTAGTTCGGTATTCGTCATTAGAAATTCGTCATTCATTAAGGTAGACAGTAGCAGCAATAGTTAATTTATATAAGGAGCGTTGTATGACTTCAAATAAAAACTTAAAGTATAAAATTCTTTTAATCTTAGGGTTATTGGGTTTCTCGGTTTGGCTTTCCTTTCCCTTAAATAAGAAGATAAAATTGGGGTTGGATTTGAGTGGAGGGATGCATCTTGTTTTAAGGGTAGATACCTCTAAGTTGAAGGATGCTGACAGAAATGATGCCGTAGAGCGGGCAGTGGAGATAGTCAGGAACCGCATTGACCAGTTTGGAGTCGCTGAGCCGGTTATTCAGCGCCAGAGCTCTGACCAAATCGTGATTCAATTACCCGGAATTACCGATAGCCAGCGGGCTAAAGAGCTCTTAGGCCGGACCGCTCTCTTAGAGTTTAAATTAGTAAAGGATGATACCGGGGCCTTAGAGGAAGCCGCCGCAGGCAAGATTCCAGAGGGCTTTGAGTATATTAAAGATGAAGATAATAAACCCATACTTTTAAGCAAAACCGCCTCTTTAACCGGAGACGCGATAAATAACGCCCTGGTGGGGATGGATCAATACGGCCTGCCTTCGGTAAAGTTGGAGTTTAATGAAAAAGGTGTTGACGCTTTTAGCAAGCTTACGGGTGAGCATATTAATGAGAGGCTGGCTATAGTTCTTGATGGGAAGGTTCATTCGGCTCCGGTGATCCGTTCCAAAATAGATTCAGGTGAAGCTGAGATAACCCGGGGCGGCGGCTTTGATCCTGAAGAAGCTAATAACTTAAGGATAATACTTCGTTCAGGCGCCCTGCCGGCACCAATGATCATAGAAGAGGAGCGCACCATTGGAGCGCTCCTGGGAGCTGATTCTATTCGCAGTGGAGTTAAAGCCAGCCTTATGGGAACGGCATTAGTTTTTGCTTTTATGCTGATTTACTATTTTCTTTCCGGTTTTATCGCTTGTATTGCCTTGGCGTTTAATTTTTTGATAATTTTGGCTTATATGGCTTATTTCGGGGCCGCCCTGACCTTGCCCGGTATTGCCGGCATAGTGCTTACTTTGGGTATGGCAGTTGATGCCAATGTGCTGATTAATGAGCGTATCCGGGAGGAGTTAAAAATAGGTAAGTCTCTTTACGCGGCAATAACCAACGGTTATTCCAAGGCCTTCAGCGCCATATTTGATTCTAACGTTACTACTTTAATCGCGGCCTTCTTTTTGTTTCAGTTCGGCACCGGGCCTATCCGCGGATTTGCCCTCACCCTGACCGTGGGTTTATTGGCCAGTATGTTTACCGCCATATTCGTTACCCGTACCATCTTTGAGGCATTATTGTCGAACCGTAATTTTAAGAATCTTCCCATGCTTAAGATGATGGGTGAAACCAAGCTGGATTTTATCGGCAAGAGAAAAATCTTTTATGCCTTGTCCTGTATCCTGATAGCGGTAGGGATATGGTCATTTTTCTCCAAAGGAAAAGAGGCCTACGGGATAGATTTCTCCGGCGGTAAAATTCAGGAATTTAGTTTTACTCAGCCGGTTTCTCTTGACCGGATGCGCCGGGTGCTTAAGGATGCCGGCATTGCCGAAGCCTCAATCCAGCAGTTTAAGGAAGACCCTAAAATAGTGCTGATTCGCACCTCGGCTGACAGTTCGGAGGCCCTCGCGGATAAGCTAAAAGAAGGCTTTAAGGATAATCCTTTTAATATCCTGCGGGTGGAAATGGTGGGGCCGGTAGTAGGCAAGGAATTGAGCAAAAAAGCGGTTTGGGCTTTGGTGTTATCATTGTTAGGCATACTGGCCTATGTGGCTTTTAGGTTTAAGCATTTTAACTTCGCGATAGCCGGGGTGATTGCCCTTTTTCACGATATCTTAGTTACCGTGGGTGTATTAGCTCTAACCGGGAAACAGATTGATCTTCTGATCGTTACCGCGCTCTTGACCATTGCCGGTTTTTCTATTAATGATACTATTGTTATTTACGACCGGGTGCGGGAGAATATGCGCGCGCTGCGTAAACTCAGCCTGGCGGAGATTATTAACCTTAGCGTAAACCAGATGTTATCCCGGACTATCCTTACCAGCGGGGTAACCCTGTTTGTGGTTATTGCCTTGTTTTTCAGGGGAGGTGAGGTTTTGCATAATTTTGCCTTCACCTTATTGGTGGGTTTTGTTTCCGGCGTATACTCCACGGTGTATATCGCCTCGCCGTTAGTTTTAGCCTGGTCTAAACGCAAAAACGTAACCGCAAAACCGCAAAAATAAACCGCAAAGACGTAAAAGAATTTCGCACGGTAGGTTTAAGTTACTAATGTAGCATTTTCCTATCTTCGCGTTCGCGTCTTTGCGCCNNTTACAATGTTTAAATCCCTCAAGCTTTATGTCGGCCAGCAGATAGACCATAAGCAGTTAGCTCTTGACTTGACGGGTTTTGGATATTCCCGCCAGGAGCAGGTAGGAGAGGAAGGGGATTTCTCCTTACGGGGAGAAGTTATGGATATCTATCCTGCCTCTTTTGAGTGTCCGATCAGGCTGGTATTTGATTTTGATAAAATAGAGTCTGTTTCCAGTATTGATATCGCGGCCAATAGAATCCTCAGCCCGCATAACGCGGTAATCATCCTTCCTAAGCATAAAGCCTATCATTCGCGAATAGTTGTTTCCCACCGCCTTGACCTCAAATCCACGACCCCAGCCATAAAGTTTAACCAGGAAATTCCTCTGGAGTTATTTATTGAGCTGAAAAAAGGGGATTATGTAGTGCATGTCCAGCACGGCATAGGCAGGTATCTGGGCTTAGAGAAAATCAAGGCCGCAGGCGGCCTCCAGGACGCTTTTGTCATAGAATACGCTAATAAAGAAAAGCTATTTGTTCCTGCCTCAAATATTCATTTCATCCAGAAATTCATCGGTTTAAAAGGCCGGCCGCCAAAAATTAATCGCTTAGGGACCAGGGAATGGCAGAAAATAAAAAACCGGGCCCAGAAGGCAATTGCCATGGTTGCCGTAGGCCTTTTGAGACAGCAGGCCCAAAGGCTGGCCTTAGGAGGATTCGCCTTTAGTCAAGATACTCAGTGGCAGGCGGATTTTGAAAATACCTTTCCTTACAACGAAACCCCAGACCAGAAAAAGGCGGTTTTAGAGGTAAAAAAAGATATGGAGTCGCCTTGCGCCATGGACAGGCTTTTATGCGGCGATGTGGGATACGGCAAGACCGAGGTGGCTATGCGCGCGGTCTTTAAAGCGGTGATGGATAATAAACAGGCGGCTATTTTGGTGCCGACTACAATCCTGGCTGAACAGCACTATCAGAATTTCAGGCGCCGGCTTAAGGATTTTCCGGTAACCGTGGAAATGCTTTCCCGCTTCCGTTCGGACAGCCAACAAAAAGAAATCATAGAAGGGATAAAAAAGGGGAGCGTGGATATCGTCATTGGGACTCACCGTTTGCTTTCCGATGACATCGCTTTCAAGAATTTAGGGATTTTGATTATTGACGAGGAACAGCGTTTCGGAGTCAGGAATAAGGAAAAGATTAAATCCTTAAAGACCGACGTGGATGTCTTGACCCTTACCGCTACCCCTATTCCGCGCACTCTTTATATGGGGCTGATGGGGTTAAGAGATATTTCAGCAATCAATACCCCGCCGCAGAATCGTATGCCGGTGGCTACTTATGTGGCTGAATATGATGAAGAGATTATCTCTTACGCTTTAAAGAGGGAATTGGAGAGAGGCGGCCAGGTATTTTTTGTGCATAACCGGATTTATGATATAGCTGAGGTTTGTCAAAAGGTAAAAAGCCTAGCTGTTTCAGGCTCGCGGGTGGCGTTCGCCCACGGACAGATGCCTGAGCATGAGCTAGAAGAGGTCATGGTTGGGTTTTTGGAGAAAGAGATTGACTGTTTGGTTTCTACTGCTATTATTGAATCGGGTATAGATGTGCCCGGGGCCAATACCATAATAGTTAATAATGCCCATACCTTTGGCTTATCTGATTTGCATCAGCTTAGAGGCCGGGTGGGCAGGTTTGACCGCAAGGCTTATAGTTATTTTCTTATTCCTAAGAATGAACCTTTGAATCCGCAGGCCCGCAAGCGCTTAGAGGCAGTGAAAGAATATTCTCAGCTGGGCTCAGGCTTTAGGATAGCAATGGAGGA
>DOMD01000039.1:7605-7786 GCA_003510525.1 Candidatus Omnitrophota bacterium | reverse complement strand
AATTGGGCGGCAAAAGCCTCAAACTCAAGCGGCATCTGGGTGGCTTTACCTGAAGCCAGCAGAGAACACACCTGAGGCCTCTCTTCTACTATATAAGCCACCATCCTCGGAAAGATATTAGTATAGATTTTAATCGCCTGGGCGCTTAAGCGCTCAGACAGCAAAAAACCCAAGACAAGAT
>DOMD01000039.1:0-7462 GCA_003510525.1 Candidatus Omnitrophota bacterium | reverse complement strand
GCTTGCCGGTTGAGGCCTTTCTGTTTTGCTCATAGGCGTTGGCCCAAAGAACACGCAAATACACCTTCCCTGCGGCCAATAGGCAACATCACCCGCTTCAACCTCGGAACTTAACGCGCCATCATCGCAAGAAGCAATAATTCCTGCTTCAAAATAAATTTCATCTCCCCATGTGGAAATCACGGCGTCCAGGGGAAGATGCGTAATAATGTCCCGCGCGGTTAAGCTATTATTAAACTCCGCGAGAAAACAGCAACTTTTGGTCTGAAATGATATCCGCGTCATATAAGGTTTTAGAAAAACAGTGCTCCCTTTTATTCTAAAGGTTGCATTATATCACAAAATCCGCTAAAAAACAGCGGCTCTATATAACCCAGGCATAAGAAAGCATTGCCTTTAGTTGGAATCCGCCCGCGAAACCTCTTCAATCGCCTGTGCCACGCCCCTTTCAATCTTACGCTCAATAAAATTTGGGATATGCGCCTGAAGCTCTTTTTTCAAATCAGACTTAAGCCACTTAAAATTCATCCGGTGTAAAATCCCGGAAAGCTGAAAGTTAAATGTCAGCTCATCAAGGTCCGGGCTTATGAGCTTAAGTAAGCGGGTAAACTTGGGCGATTCGCCGAGCAATTGCCTGCTTAAAGCTAAAGACATCTTGCTTGAGACAAAATCATTTATGCCTAATTTAAAATATCCGCCTAAATTCACATCCTGAGAGTTTAAATCTATTTTATATAAGCTGGCGCCATTTTCAGTAACCGCGAAACGTGAAGATGCCCGGTGAAAATCTATCTTTTTCAGCGCGGGAAGCCCGAAGAAATCGGCCAGCCATTTGAAAAATTCGAAGTTATGTAAATACCCGTTTTGAATATTCATTCTTCCGCCTAAGCCCAAAGCCGGATAAGTGCCAAAAAACATTCGGCCGTCCAATATGCCGTAAACTTTAGAAAAATGAATCAGGATATCCTCAAGCTTATTGGCAGTTACGGCTTTAACCTTGATCGTGGAGCGGATTTTTGGCACCGGGCCGGTTAAATCCATCCGCGCCTGGCCTTTAAGGAATCCGTCATAAAAGCGGGAATCAAATTCAATGTATTTAAACCTATCCTGCTTAAGATATAAAGTAGCGCCTACATCCTCCAGCGCTACTTTATATTTATTGCTTTCCGTTTCGCAAAATAAATTCAGCTTCCCTAAAGACATTTTAACCAGCGGATAGCGGTCAAAATGAAGGCCCAAGTCTTTAAAATCAACTTTAAGTTTATCTAAAGGAGGGCTTGCCTTTTGCTTTTTTATGAAATCAAAGAGCATCGTTCCGCTGCCATTAACCGCCGTATCCTTAAATGATGCCTCTATTGCTAAATCAATTTTTTTGAGATTTTCGCTGACGTGCTTTTCTAATTTTGCCGGCCCGAAAGAGAGCGCCATATCCAATAAAATCTTATCATGAAAACCGATGCTTCCTTTTATGCCGATAGGGTTATTATTCAAAATAAAATTCAAATGTTCTATCTGAATATCGGGAAGGCGCAGATTAAGCCGGCAGTCTATATCCAGAATATGCAGATTCACCAAAGACAAGTCAATATTTGAAGACAAAGCGCGCGTCCGGCGGGGAGAGAATTTATTTTTTTTAGGAACCCCAGGAACAGGCAGTTGATACGGCGGCTCCTGAAACGCGGTATTGGCAAAAACAAAACCATTCGCCTGAAAGATTCTGCCGGTAAGGTCTCCCCATAACTGGGCATAAAAATTCTGCCTCTTCAGTTCTAAATTTTCCAAAGAAAACCCGTCATCCTGAAGAAAACCTTTAAAATTATAGCGTAGAGGCGCACCCTTGATTCTTGAAAAAAACTTCCGCATGCCGAAAGCTGAAGAATTAGCAGTTTCTTTATTAATTAATCCGGAGCCCGTGATAGAATCGCCTTTTATCTTTAACAGAAAATCGGCTCGGATATAGCCTGGGGCACCCTGATCCCGGGCTAACTCTAACTTAGCTCTTTTTATACTAAGCTTTATATCTTGCCGGGGTAAAAGTTTGATGAAATCAACTATTTGCTGAAAATTGTTTTTTATAAGCTCCTGGAATTTATGGTAATCTGTTCTGAGATTATAAAAACAGATGCTCTTGACAGAGAGGCTCCTTTTAATGATAAGCTCCCAAAGAGAAAACCGTATCAGTGTGCGCGGGATAACTAAAAACTGTTCGTCTGGCGGCGGGGTTATTTCTCCTTCCCTTTTTAAGTAATGTCCGGGACCACTAAAGGAAATAGTATTTACGACGATAAAATCGGGAGGAAAATAAACGAGGCTCTTTATGAATGGCTTCTCAGGTATACGCGCGCCTAAAGCGCTTATTATTGTGTTTTTGGATTTACTAAGCAGGATATTTCCGCTGATAGTAATTATCGCGGCTATGATAACCATAACCAGGACCAGGCGGAAAATTATTTTAGTAGGGGATGTTCTCAAATAGTTTGTCATCTACATATAATTCCACCTTATCAATATAATACATCATCCGGTATTTTATTCCCAAAGGAGAGGTATACGCGTATCCCTTTGATTCCTGGAACAAAAGACTCAAACGTTTGAGGCTGATGATCTGATTCTTTAATTTCTCCGTTAAAGACTCATTCTTATATATTTGGGGCACCTTCAAAAGATACATAAGAACAAAGGGCAGGCCTTTTGAATCGGGATACTCATTAATGAAATTGCTCAGGGCCTCTGCCGCGCTTTCATAATTTGCCGTGATAAAATAATATTCTCCTATGGCGAAGGCGGCATCGGAAGCGTATTTTGAGCCAGGATAATTTTCTAAGAGTTCACGGCAATGCATAAAGGCGAAATCCTTGTTTCCGGATTCCGCCTCCCGAATGGCCGCTGAATACAACTGTTTTACATCCTGAGCGAATCCACGGTGAGAAAGCAGGAAAATGAATAAGAATAATGAGAAAAGTGTTTTATTGATTTTCATGGCTATTTTGTTCGCGCTCCTTTACGCGTGGCTTAATCCCGGCCTCAGCCGTCAAGGTATTTAACCACCATTTCCAGTGACTGCTTCTTGGGGCCCGCGCTTGTTTTAGCGGCATAACCCACGGGAATCACCGCCATAAACTCACCCTCCGGAGATTCACCGATAAACTTTAAGATATCATTCTTAATCAACACCAGCACTCCCAGCCAAACCGCGGACAATTCTAAAGACGTAGCGGCAATTAATAAGTTCTCAACCGCGGCGGCGGAACTTTGTATCTCCATAATCCGGAAAAAATCATGCGCGGTATCCTTATTCACCTTAAATAACTCGGTCCCTCTTGAAATAAGCTCTCCGCTATTGGCTACGGCAATCACCACCGGAGCGGAAATGATACTGCGCGCCGCCAAACGCAGTATCGCCGAGGACGGCTTAGGGAAGTCGTTGGCCTTAGCGCTTATAAAATCAGCCAGATCACTTTTAATTTTGCCTTTTAAGACAATAAAACGCCAGGATTGCTGATTATGTGCCGACGGCGCCTGATTGGCCGCGTGCAGAATAATCCGCAGGTCCTCCTCACTGACCGGCCTATCCAGAAACATCCTCACACTGCGCCGGTTTTTTATAGACCGCAAGGTATCGTTTTTTGACAGGCAGATTTCATTATCACTCATTTTTTCCTCAATCCCTCGCGCCGCGAACCGGATCCGTTATTTCAAAACAAAAGGCGCGTTAATTCCTAAAAGCCTTTTCCATTTTCTTCCGGTTTTTCCATCTGAAGTATAGCGCAAATTAAAAATAACAAACTTAAGATAATCGTCCATTGAAAGCCATTTATCTTTTATTGGAATATTACGAACAACGGGTAATTTCATTTTTTCCATCGCTTTAATCCTCCAATGCCTTGACTATTTTGGAGTAGATTTCTTCTGCGTCATTATACCACTAAATATTAGCGGTTCTATAAAATTGTTTAAACTCCTCTTGATTATAACTATTGGTTTATGATAAGATAAGTTTTATTAAGTAAACAATATTTATCAGACAAACCGATGATTTCCCAACTCAGCATTAAAAACTTTGGCCTCTTTGACCATATCACGATAGACTTCTCCAGGGGCTTAAACATTCTGACCGGAGAAACCGGCGCGGGGAAATCCATCCTCATTGACGGGCTTCGCTACGCCCTTGGCGAACGCCTTGATCCCTCTCAAATCCGCGATCCCCAACAGCCTTGCGCGGTAGAAGCTGTTTTTGAAATATCTAAAAAATTGGTAAATGACTATGAAGCCTTACTTGAGTTTCTCCCGGAAAAGGAAACCTCTTTGATTATCAACCGCGCCTACCTTCCCGACGGCCGTAACCGGGCCAAAATAAACGGCCTCTCAGTAACGCTCGCCCAGCTCAAAGAATTAGGCAACCATCTCCTTGATTTCCACGGCCCGCACGACCACCAAATGCTCCTTTCTTCTGACGCCCACTTATCCATGCTTGACAGGCTCAGTGATATTGACGCGCTCAAAAACGAATACAGCGAAATATACCGGAAGTATCTTGAACTTAGCAGGGAACAGGAGAAATTAAAGGAATTATCATCGTCACGAGAAAGAGATATCGAAATTTTAAAACACCAAATCCGGGAATTAGAGCAAGTTCCTCTTGAAGAAGAGAAATATACTGAATTACTGGAAAAACAAAGCAGGCTGAACAACTCCGAAAAACTCTATGAGCGTGCCGGCCAACTCATCAACACCCTCGAAAATGACGAATCCGGGATTTCCCAGGCTATTACCAAAGCCTTTCCCTATACACGGCTTTTAAACAATATTGACCCGGCTACCTCGGTGCTCACTGAAAACCTAAGCCACATTCAGGAAAAGAGTGATGAAATTTTATCATACCTGAGGAGTTATCTGGAAAACCTTTCTTTTGAACCACAAGAGGCAAATGAAATCAATAAGTTTTGCGACACCTACATTGAGCTTAAGCGAAAATACGGCCCCAGCTTAGACGAAGTCAGGAAATTTTACCAATCCGCCAAAGAGAAATATGATACCCTGGTTAATTTTGAGATAAACTCCAATGAGCTGAATGAAAAAATAAACTCCCTGGAAAAAGAATTACGCCAGAGCGCTCAGAAAATTACCAAAAAAAGAAAAGCGACTGCTGACGGCCTGAAGGAAACGATTGAAAAGGAATTAAAAGAGCTGGGGATTATGCACGCGCGGTTTGAATGTAAGATTGAAAAAGCCGAACTTAACCCTGACGGCCAGGACCGGGTTATATTCTATATCAGCCCAAATGCCGGGGAAGACTTGAAACCTCTGGCTGAGATTGTGTCATCAGGAGAAGCGGCCAGGCTCATGCTGGCCTTGAAGAAAGCCTTAATAAAAGTAGACCCTATACCGGTTTTGATTTTTGATGAGATAGATGCCCAGATAGGCGGGCGCTTAGGCACTATTACCGGCAAGAAACTCAAAGAACTCTCTACCGATAGACAAGTAATTCTTATCACTCACCTGCCCCAAATAGCCTCTTTTGCCGATACTCACTTTAAGATATATAAAAAAGTAGAAAACAACCGCACCACCACCGCGATAGAAGAACTGGATGCAGGCACGAAGATAAAAGAAATAGCCAAGATGATGAGCGGAGAAAAGGAAAGCGCTATCGCCCTAACCCACGCCCGGGAAATGCTCACCCAGGCAAAAAAACCCGCCCTGGCAAAAGGTTAAAACCGCGCGAAGACACTAATCCGATGCTTGTTATTGAATTTAAACCGACGGACTTATCTTTCCGACATTCATAAATAAATAAGGCCCGACACTATGTTAGAGCCGGGCCTTATTTACATCCACAATTACACCTTTTTTACGTTTGTTGCCTGGGGGCCTTTTTGACCCTCTTCAACTTCAAATTCAACTGCTTGTCCCTCAGCTAAAGATTTAAAACCTTCGCCCTGAATCGCGTTGTGATGGACAAAACAATCCTTGCTTCCGTCATCAGGCGTTATAAATCCATAGCCTTTCTGATCGCTGAACCATTTAACTTTACCTTTTGCCATTATTCGCTGCCTCCTTCCAATAAGATTTTAGCAAATAATAGCAAAAGAAAAAAACGCAAGGTNNCTCCTTGTCAATTAAATTATAATATTTTTGTGGAATACCCCACAGTGGATTATAGTTCTATAGGGATTGCAAAAAACCTCAAGACATTTTTTTAATTTGGCTTTTCTTAACCTGATCGGTAAGTAACACGCTAATCTTATTAAACCCTTCTTCCCGTATTCGTTTCGTGATCTTCTTTAATGCAACTCGGGGAGTATTGTTATCACGACTTAAATGCGCGAGAAAAATATACTTCGGAGTATTATTAGCCGAATTCTTCAAGATTTTAGCTATGGCGTCAGCCGCTGCTTCGTTGCTAAGATGCTGTTTCCAGTTTGCGTGATGAGGCGGATTATTTTCTATCATTTCTAAATCATGATTTGCTTCAATAACTAAACAATGAGAATTGCTTAAAGCTTCGACCATTTTCCTGGAAACTTGACTCGTATCTGTTAAATACCCTATTTTATACGTTTCATTCGCCTGCCCATATTCTATACAAAAACCATGGGGCTGCCCCACATTGCCGCCTTCATGAGCTGATTTGAATGGCGTAATTTTAAATTCTTTCACTGAAAACATCTGGATATTATGGTGTTGTATAAGATATCGCGGACATTTTGATTTGCGATCGTTGCCCTTCAACAGAGTTTTCCTATGAATATAAAGAGGGATGCCAAACTCTTTTACAATTTTAAATGTATCTAAATTGATATGATCCCCATGCCCGTGCGTAACAACTATTCCGTTGATTCTTGCAGGCTCTAAATCAACCGCATTTAACATTTGGCAGAAATTCTCCGTTGATGTCCTCCCGCCGCAATCAACTAATATCGCACTCCGTCTGGTCCATATGGCAGTACAATTACCCGAACTTCCACTTTTCAGAACGCAAATCTTTAATGACAAACTTCCCCTCCGCACTTCGGACACTTAGCGGTCTTTTTGTCTTTATCTATCCATTCAATCTCTTGATCCATATAAATCACCTCGCCACAGTGAGGACAAACCGTGCTATTCTGCAGTTCGTCGCCGCCTTCCGTCATAAAATCAAGGAAATCATCGCCACCCATATAGCTTTATTCTATGTTTAGTAAAAATATTTAATCCTACCTACTATTGCAAGGAATTCCGGGGACATCACTTAATTCCGGAGAATCCTATCCATAATGGACGCACCATATTTAAACCATATATCGCTTTGAATGCCATATGTCAACAAAATAGACCTGACCCCCTCTTCTTTTCTGCTATCATCCTTACGCTCATTCTGCTTTCCAGGGTAACAGTTCAGCTCCTAGAAGCAAAAAATCCCCTGCCGCTTCTAAATAGAGCGGATTTCATTGAAAGAAGCCAGCCGAACGTATTATTACGG
>DOMD01000085.1 GCA_003510525.1 Candidatus Omnitrophota bacterium | reverse complement strand
TGTTTTTCTTTAAAGCTTTTATATCTTTCTCTATTTCTTTCGCCCTTCGTATGCTTTCTCCAGTTAATTTAGCATCAAATGATTTAATTTTCTGCAATTCCCGTTCTTTTTCTTTTATCTGTTTCTCTATTTCTTTATTGCGATTAGAGACTTTGATATTACCAGCGAATTTTCGATCGAGGAGCCGCTCATCAAAAAGCTTGATTGATTCGTCGCCAACAATCAGCTCTTCAAGCAGGCTGTTGCCGCACATTATCTTATAATCCAGGTTTGGTAAAGGCTCAATATCCCTTAATTCAAAGTCAACTACCAGGCTTAACCAAAGGCGAAGTTTCGCGATATCCACCGCGCCTGGGTCAATATCAACGCCATAAATACATTCTTGAATTGCTTCTTTCTTTAGCTTATATTCTGAACGCGGCTCTAAGATGCGCCGGGCGCTGACGATTTCATTAAGCATCCCGACCAAGAACGCTCCGGATCCGCAGGCCGGATCACACACTTTAATATTCGCTAAGGCCCGGTCAAGGCTTTGAGTCTCATCATCAGAGAATCCCAGGGTTTTCTTACGCGAGCCATTGCCGTTTACCAAGTCTTCATCTTTAAAAGCAATCAGCTATCTTATTTTTTCGGCGTCAATCCTGGTCTCGGTATTCAAATGATTGATCAGGCTTTCCTGGCACATATAATGCACGATTTCCCTGGGCGTATAATAAGCGCCCCGGCCTTTACGCATATTCTCCGGCAGGAGATTCTCAAAAACTTTACCTAACATCTCCGGGTCAACCGCGACTTCTTTTTCCAGTGGCTCGNNCTCGTCTTCTTTAACGGTGAAGTTATAGAGATCAAAGGTATCAACGATCTCCTCAAAGATTTCATTTCCCAGATAAACAATAGTATTCTTCCAATCGTAATCGGGTTCAAACAAACCGCCGTTTAAGAAAGGGATTTTACAATCAAAATAACGGGAGCATGCCGGGTCCACTTCATCCCGGCGGGGATTATTCAAGGTATCATAGAAAAGATGCTCCAGATAATGGTCATAAAAATCCTGCTTTCCGGCTTTTGCTTTATCAAACAGAGTTCTTAAGAAAAATTTATCGCCTTGCCCCCAAGTTTTATCCTGTGGCACACCTAACCAGCCTTTTTTCTGCAGGAAATACAAGAATACTATCTGGCCGAGAAGCTTTTTAGCGAAATTATCAATATCAATGTTTTCTTTTTCGGCAATAATCCGGAAAGCCTTGTTTTTCTTCAGGTCTTTGGAGAGGTCTTCAAAAAGTTTCTTATAGCGCTCGTAGAATTCCCTGGTTACTCTCTCAACGCTAAAAGCCTCTTCCAGGTCTGAAAGCAGAGGATTGTTTTTATGGTCTTCAAGAATCGGCAAGAGTTGTTTCTGGGCAGTATGTGAAGGCTCTGTCTTGCCTACCAAGAAAGAGTACCGCTTAGGCGGAGTGCCGACTTCAACTTTTACTCCTTTGTCAGTCAGCTTATAGTCAAGCTTAATGAAAGATAGCCGCCAGTCAGGGTTATCTTTGGAATAAAATGCCGCTAATCCGGCGTCTTTAGTATTATCTTTGAGTAGTTTTGAAATAAGATTGCGCTGGAAGGAGCGGGCGCGCTCTACTTTTGTGCCGCCGGCAAGCTCAACCGCGTAAATATCTATAGTTTTTTTCTGGGTATCAGAGAAATCGGAAAGGAAGGTTATCTTTTTGATGAATTCCTGGGAGTTGTCAGGAACTTTAATTTCTTGCGGCTGGATTTGGATCTCATTGAATAGGTTTTTTATAAAATCTGTATACTGTGGTAAATCAAAATCATGTTCTAAGGTCTGTTTTACCAGGTTTTTCATTTAGCTTTAAACCTCATTGCCTGCCTCCTGCCCGCTGGTCCAATCAAGCAACTTACGCCTTAACTCTTCTTTTGACGGCAGATAGAGCCGATATTCTTTCGCGTGAATATTAGCATCTTTTGGAAGCGTAATCTCAACCAATGCTTCACGCTTCTTACTGCAAAGGATAATGCCGATAGTTAAACCTTCATCTTTAGTTTTCACATACCGATCAAAATAATTAACATACATTTGCATCTGCCCCAAGTTCTGATGGGTTAATTTTCCGATTTTTAAATCAATAAGAACATAACAGTTAAGCAAACGGTTATAAAAAACCAGATCCACAAAAAAATGATCCTCATCAAAAGTAAATCGCTTTTGACGCGCTTCAAATAAAAACCCTTTACCCAGCTCCAGAAGAAAATGTTCAAGTTTGTCAATAATAGCTGATTCTAAATCAGATTCTGAATATTTAGCGTTTTCATCAAGCCCGAGAAATTCCAATACATACGGCTCCTTAAGTAAATCTTCCTGCTTCGCGATAACCTGGTCTTCTTTTGCCAATTTTCGTACGCCTTCTTTATCCCGGCTTAGCGCCAAACGCTCATAGAGCCCGGAATTGAACTGACGGGTGAGCTCCGGTAAAGTCCAGTTATTGTTTACTGCTTCTATTTCGTAGAAACTGCGCGCTTCATCAACTTTAATCCCGATAAGAAAAATATATTGCGACCAGCTAAGGCTAAATTTCGAGGATAAGCTTTTTTCTATCGTGCCTGGTTTGTCAGACAGCTTCTGACTTTTTTGCCCGCCAATCAATTTGCCAGATGGCATCTGGCATTTCTCCGGTAAACGATTATGATAAATCATATAAAAATTACGCATATTTTGAAGGTTAGAACGGGAAAACCCTCTTCCAAATTCTTCTGTAAGATTATTTGACAAAACTTTAAGCAGAGCTTTTCCGTATTCCGCCCGATTTTCTCCCTGCTGTTCATGCTCCACAATCCTGCGTCCAATCTCAAAACTGGTCATCACCTGAACTGTATTAATATTTCTAACAACAGCATTTCGGGCGGCCATAATCAACGCGCGAATCTCCTTAAACAAGTTAGAATCAATGCTGACTTTTGACTTATCCGATTTTATCTGTTTCCTCATTTTATCCCCTCACTCAATAACCTTACAATCTCACCATCGGTAAATTTATCTTTCTGTTAAGTATTCCGATAAAATAACTTCTCTGGGCGCGGTGTTGTAATAGGGGTTATCCGCAAAGCCTTCGGCGAAGAAATTCCGCGGGATCCCCTGCTTGAACTTAAAGAGAATCTTTAAGGGATTGTTTTCATTTTTAATCTCTTTGACCAAAGTTTTAGTTGTCTGTTTAGGCAAGGCTCCCTCTTCTAAGGCTTTCAAAACTCTTTCCAGATATTCTTCGTCCTCATCCGTAAACCCGGAGAACTTCTTGATGGCTTTAATTGTCCGAACAAGAGTTATCTCATTGCTCCGGCCGCCTTCCTGCTTAAACTCACGCGCTTCTTCGGTAGTAGCAAGCTTAAACTGCTCCTTATTTTGAGCCAGAAGTTTATAGAAATCGGCGGCGAGTTTTTCTCTTTTATCCATATTTTTAGATTTTAAGATTACGGCGGCATTGAAGAAATCCAGCTCCTTGGCTTCTTTGATATCCGCAATGTAAATCTTGCGCAGTTTGCCTTTCTTAAAGAACGTAACCACTGCTTCCTTGAAATCCGGATACACTTTGGCACTGCGGGCTTTCTTAGGCAGGCGTTTTATCTTTTCATACAAGGCGGTATTGTTATCCCGGATATCCCTTATCTCGGAAAGATATTTCAACTCTGAATCTTCCTCAACTTCTCCGCCTTCTTCTAAGAGTTTCTTGGAGTTGAGGCGATTAAACAGCTCGTGAGAAGTGATCTCTTCCCCTTCAGTCAGATATTGAGCGTCTTCGCCAAGGGTGTCATGAAAAGCCTGAATCTTGGCAATGGCCGCTTCTTCAAGCTTTATTTCATTGTTACCCTGAAGAGAAGGAAAAAAGTTATAGACATATATGTCATCAAATTTTGTATCCACCCGGTTAACGCGGCCCACGCGCTGTAAAACCCGAGTAGGATTCCAGGGAATATCATAATTGATAACTACATTTGAGCGGTGCAAATTAACGCCTTCAGCCAAAATATCGGTAGTGATGAGAATCCGAATATCATTCTTATAATTCCTGTGTTTCGGATCATAGTTATCAATTATCGTTTCCCGGACAGCGGCGCTGGATTTACTGGAATAAGACAGAACCTGGCCGCCAAATTCTTCCCTCAAGTTTTTGTCCAGATACTCGGCGGTTTCCTTGGATTCAGTAAAGATAATCAGTTTATTTTCTTTGAGAATTTTATCCTTGGTGAGGATTGATTTGAATTGAGCGATCTTGGGGTCAGCCTTCACCTCGTCCCACAACTTCTTCATTTCAAGCAAAATGTCCAAATCCTCTTTCAGATTATCTTTAAACGCTTTGCTAAAATCCCCGGACTCGTATTTCTGCACTTTATCCTGCTCAACCAGTTCTATGATCCTGTCTAGGTCATCATTTTCTAAGGCTTCATAGATTTTCTCACTGTGTTGCTTACTGATATAAATTGTGCCTTTATCAAGCATCTTGATGAAAGAATCGTAAGAATGGATGAATCTGTCGAGGGTCATTTTGAAAGCGTAGAAACTGCTTTCCAGGCGCTTTACCAGCAGTATCCGCATAAAACGGCCAAGGTTACGCTGTCCGGTTACTTCCTGCGGATCTGGATTTTTCAAATACAATAGCGGCATATAGCGGGTATATCTAAAATTCTTAATAAGCTCAATACTGCGCATGAAGATTTTGTCAAGCCGCGCGTCAAATTGATAATAGACCCGCCTTGGTTCAGCTAATTCCGGGAATTTCAACCGTTGCTGTTGGAGGTCTTTCTTGAAATATTTCAAGACTTCAGTCCTGGTCCGCCTGACCATAAGATACTTAAGGATATTTTCGCGGATAGTCAAAGAGTTCTCTTTGATTATCTTGAGGTAATTTTTAATTTTCTTGCGATCAACGGATTTTAGCTTCTTCTGCAAACCAGAAAATAATTTATCCAGGTCACGCGCATTAGGAATGGTACTGTTATGGCCTTTCTGGAAAAGTTTTATCTGGCTCAAGATGTCAAACGGCGTATTATTCAAGGGTGTCGCGGATACCAGGATTACCCGCTTGCCCCAGCAGATTTGCTTGAGTTTTTCATAAGTCTGGCTGGTTTCATTCCTGAAACGGTGAGCTTCATCAATGAAGATATTCCGGTATTTTTCAACTCCATTTTCTATAAGCTTGTCAAGTTTACCCAATGATTCCACTTCAAAACCCCGGATGCCAAAATCCCGGAAAGTATCCTGCCAATAATCCGTAAGAACCGGAGGGCAGATAACCAAAGTATAGCCCTCTAACTGCTGGGCAAGCAAAGCGGAAATGTAAGTTTTGCCTAAACCGACAACATCAGCCAGGAATACCCCGCCGTAGTCACCCAGCTTAGTCAAGGCGTCCTTAACCGCCTCGTCCTGATATTCCAGATCCATAAATCCCTCCGGAAGGAAACGCTTATCCTTGTAGATTGAATCCATGTCTTCGTTGATTTTCTCCTTGAAATATTCATAGAGAAATTTTAGATATAGTTCGTAAGGCGTAATGGTATCATTGAGCCAGGTCTTTTCATTGATAGTTTCGACATATTTCTCTGAAATATCTACTCCATCCTTCCAAAGCGCTTCGAACTTCTCCAGGGCGTATTTGACATCCCGGCTATCTTTAAGCTCAACATTAAACTCCAGGTTATCATGGAGGCCGGAATATGAAAAATTGCTTGAGCCGGTTATTACCCGGCCATAGTCTTCGCTTTTATTAATATCTTTACGGATTATATACACTTTGGCGTGGATATCACCGGAAGGATACGCCCGGATTTCCAGTTTGCCAGATTTGATAAACTCAATGAATTTCTGAACGCCGAGCTCAACATCAACATTGTCCTCTGATTCTTCCATTTCGCGGCTCACTTCCGCCGAAAAAGCATCCTGGGCTTCCTTGTGAGAGAATTTGATGGCAACCTGCTCTTCTTTGGCTTTCGACAGAAGATCATGAGTCTGCTTATCCGCGTTAATACCCACTAAAATACGAATTTTCTCAACCTTCTCCAGCGATTTATACAAATGGAAAAACCCGCTGGTGCGGAAATAACCGACCAAAACATCAAAGAACCGGGCATTATTCTCCAGGGTTACCTTAAACCGTTGAAGCAAGGTAGAGTCTTTCTCATTAGTGAAGAATGTTAGGTCTGTATGCATAATATTATCTTCCATAAATAAAAAACCTCCGCCCTGTTTGAGCGAAGGTTTGAGTTATTTTAACGTGGCAGATTCCCCCTTCAAACATACCACACCTGATTTCTATTTTTAATCTTACCATAATATCGTATTAAGTCAATAATTATCCTCCCAAAATTTTTTATTTCTTTTCCTGGGGAACCAGCCGGTAGGATATCTCGCCTTTTTTTACAATGCCTAATTCTTTCCTGCCCACCTGCTCCAGATATTCCGGGTCATTCTCCAGCCTTTCCTTTTCCTGCTGAAAGGCGGAATTTTCAGCCTGTAGTTTCCGGACACTGGCTTCTAATTCCTGGTTTTTTTGGCGCAGTTCCTGGATTTTGGCGTAGCCGGGTATAAAAATAACCAAGAGTATGCCCACTGCCGCCAAAAAAGATGTCTGCCTGAATATCTTGAGCATTTATTACTTGCGAAGCTTTCCGGCATAGACCGCTTTTTTGCCCAATTCCTCTTCAATCCTAAGCAGTTCATTATATTTACAGACGCGGTCAGTCCGTGAAAGCGAGCCGGTTTTGATTTGTCCGGCATTGGTGGCCACGGCCAAATGGGCGATGGTGGTGTCTTCGGTTTCGCCGGAGCGGTGAGAGATAATCGCGCCGTATTTATTCTTCTTGGCGATGTTGATGGCCTCCAGAGTCTCGGATAAAGAACCAATCTGATTTACCTTAACCAAAATAGCATTTCCGATTTTCTCGGCTATACCTTTTTTGAATATCTTAGGATTGGTAACAAAGATATCGTCGCCGACTAACTGGGTCTTGTTTGCTAATCTTTGGGTTAATTCTTTCCAGCCCGGCCAGTCGTTTTCTCCTAATCCGTCTTCAATGGAGAGAATCGGATATTTAGCCAGCCAGTTTTCATATATGGCAATCATCTCCGCCGAGGCCTTCTGAGCGCCCTCAAAGCTGTATTTTCCCTCTTGGTGGCTTTGGCTATCGGAAGCCAAACCACCGCCCTCTGGCTTGCAAAAAGAGCTGGAGGCGCAATCCAGGGCCAAAGCAATATCCTCACCCGGCTTGTATCCGGCCTTCTCAATGGCCTGCATAATCAAAGTTAAGGCCTCTTCGTTAGAATTCAGGCTGGGGGCAAAGCCGCCTTCATCGCCTACTGAGGTAGACAAATGCCGGGATTTAAGCAAGGCTTTCAGGCTATGGAAAGTCTCGGTAGCCATCCTTAANNTTATCCCCTCCCAGATATTTATAGAGCGACTGCTTCTTGGTCAGGGCCGCGGCCTTAGCCACAGCCATAGAAACTCCCAGTATGGCATTCGCCCCTAATACCGCCTTATTCTCGGTCCCGTCTATTTTCAGGGCAATCTCGTCTATCTTTTTAAAATCCGGAAGCTTGCCGATTATGGCCTTGGCAATAATCTTATTCACGTTCTCAACTGCCTTGAGCACCCCTTTTCCCAGATAGCGGCTCTTGTCCCCATCACGCAATTCCAGGGCCTCGTTTTCCCCGGTTGAGGCGCCCGAAGGCACCGCCGCCCGGCCTAAAACACCGTTATCCAGAACAACATCCACCTCCACCGTGGGATTTCCCCGCGAATCCAAAATCTCCCTGGCCCAAACCTTCTTAATCTTTGCCATCAATAAATCCTCCATTGCTTGTGTATGGTTTATTTATCACCTGCGCACAATGTAATTATATCCATAAAACTGTTTAAGTCAAGCGGACATTATTCCAGCCTTTTTGCGCTTTTGCGGTGTAAATTCAATTTTACTATTTATTTTGCGCCTCTGCGGCCACAAGAAAAGGTTTGACTACGATTGTTAAATATGTTATCTTCCATAGAATAAACATGTTAAGCGGCATGTCTTAATATACTACAAACGGAGAAATAATGATGAACTGGAGAAAAATAAAATTTTATCTGAGCTTGCACTGGATAAAGCTGATTCTTGCCGCGATTGTCATTGCAACATTGACCCTCACGGCTGTCATTCTGATTAATGGAATAAGAGCCTGGAAAGAAGCTGAATCTTACCTTCGAGAATCACAATTAGCCACGCTTCCCCTGCAGATTTTTATGTGGATGGTTATGGGGCTGGTGCAGGCAGTCATCTCCACCTGGCTTTTCTACTGGCTTATTTACAAAAAAGGCGCCAGCACCTTTAGCCAAACCACTAAAAAGTCAATTTCCGGCGCGAAGATTGGAATCACCTGGAATGATGTAATTGGCATGGATGAAGCTAAACAGGAAGCATTAGAAGTGGTGAATTTAATTACAGACCGGGCTGCCTTGCATAAAATCGGCGGAAAAATTTTAAAAGGACTGCTTATGCTCGGGCCTCCCGGATGCGGTAAAACCTACTTAGCTAAAGCCATTGCCACCGAAGCCAAACTTCCCTTTATCTCGATGTCCGGTTCGGAATTTGTGGAAATGTTTGTGGGTGTAGGCGCCTCCCGCGTGCGCGATTTGTTCAAGCGCGCCAAGAAAGAAGCCCCAGCCATTGTTTTCATTGATGAGATTGACGCTGTGGGACGTCGCCGTGGAGCAGGGCTGGGTGGTTCGCATGATGAAAGAGAACAAACTTTAAATCAAATTTTGGTAGAAATGGATGGNNCGGAGGATGCCTTATTTTTATTGATGAACTTGACGCCTTAGGCACAGCCCGCAGTTTAGGAGGGGGCGGCGGAGGAGGACAAACCGAACACAATCAGACGCTCAATCAGCTTTTGGTGGAAATGGACGGCTTAAAAGAGAAAGACTTGAATATTGTTATAATCGGCGCGACCAATGCCCCGGAAAATATTCTGGATATCGCCCTCTTGCGTCCGGGAAGGTTTGACCGTAAAATTTATGTGGATAAGCCTAATCTTGAAGACCGGCAAAAACTATTCACCTATTATCTTAAAGGTGTGGAATATGACGCGGCTACTATAAAAGTAGACCGCCTGGCCCGCATTTGCGTCGGTTACAGCCCGGCGGACATCGCTAATATCATTAAGGAGGCGGCGTTAATCGCGGTCCGCAATAAAAAACAAGTAATAACCGCTAAAGAAATTGACGACGCCAGAGAGCGGATTGCCTTAGGTATAAAGAGGAGATTTAAATACGGAGCCGAAGAAAAACTGCAGACGGCCTATCATGAAGCCGGACATGCCATAACCACCTATTTACTCGTTCCTAAAAAAGACGTCTTTAAGGTTACCATCACTCCCCGCGGACATACCGGCGGCGCGACCTGGGTCCCTGAACGCGAGGAATTTCTTATTGAAAACCAGAATCAGCTTTTAGATCAAATAAAAATATCGCTTGGTTCTTACGCCGCGGAGAAATTAAAATTAGGCTTTAGCACCGCCGGCGTAAGCGGAGACTTTAACACGGCTTTTTCTACCGCCCATAATATGGCCTGGCGCTTTGGCATGGGCAAAACCGGACTAATCGGGGATTTCCACGCCGTAGATAATAAATATATCTCCGAGGAAACTAAGGCCCGCCTGGACATTGATGTCCAGGAGATAATGCAGACCTGCCTCAAAGAAGTTGAAGAATTGCTCAAGAAAGAAGACGCCCTGCTGGAACGTTTAACCAGAGAACTGGTTGCCAAAGAAGAGCTTAATTATGATGAGATCGAGGCTATTTTTAAAGAATTCGGCAAAGGCCGCGCCCAGTAGCCTCGAAAAATTCTCTCCCGCATACAGCTTATGGCTAATAGTTTTAATCTTTTCTCTCTGGGGATGCAATCTCCTTCCCTCCAAACCTACCTACACATCAGAAAACATAGCTGAATCGGTAGTAAAAATAGCCCAAGAGGAATACCGGATACATCTGGTATCTAAACTAATCGGGCAAACCTTATGGATATACCTGCCGCTGGAAGAAGATCTTTTTGTTGATTCGGATAAGCCCCAGGAATTTATTTCCAGATTTGATTTTAAGCAGGCGGAGGGAATTCTCAAGGAAAAGACCTTAAACTTCGTCTACGACATCCGGGAAATCCCCGAAACCAAAGAAAGCCAAAACAAAAAGTTTAATCCTGAGGCCGGCAAAAAAATAAATAAGGTCTTGCGCTGCGTGCGCCGGGTAGTCTTTAGCCTCAAACGCGAGATAAACGGCCCCAGATTTTTCACGGTGGTAACCGCGGATACCAAAAACGG
>DOMD01000128.1 GCA_003510525.1 Candidatus Omnitrophota bacterium | reverse complement strand
ACCTCAATGGTAAAATCCACATGGCCCGGGGTATCAATAATATTTATCCGGCAGTCCTGCCAGAAACAAGTAGTGCAGGCCGAGGTAATGGTAATGCCGCGCTCCTGCTCCTGGGGCATCCAATCCATAATCGCGGTTCCTTCGTGAACCTCGCCAATTTTATAGGTTTTACCGGTATAAAACAGAATGCGCTCAGTAGTTGTGGTTTTACCGGCGTCTATATGGGCGACTATCCCGATATTTCTTATTTTATCTAAAGTAAATTGTCTATTCATAATTATAAACACGTTGTTTTGACACCGCAAAAAACGCAAAACGTCCGCTAAAACGCAAAAGTGGATAAAGGAAAATTTTTTGCGCTTTCGCGGTGTAACTCATTTTTAACATTTTTTGCGCTTTCGCGTTTTACCAGCGGAAATGAGCGTAAGCCTTATTAGACTCGGCCATCTTATGCATATCATCACGCTTTTTTATCGCCGAACCTTCACCCTTATAAGCTGAAACCAACTCATCGGCCAACCTGTCAACCATAGCCTTGCCTTTTTTATTTCTGGCAAAGTCTCTTAACCAGCGCATTGATATTGATGTCCCCCTATCCTGACGCACCTCAATAGGGACCTGATACGTGGCTCCACCCACCCGGCGCGGTTTTACTTCCAAGCGCGGCCGGACATTATCTATAGCCTTATGAAAAAGTTTAAGCGCGTCCTGGTCATTAAGCTTCTGCCTCATTATCTCAAAAGCGCCATAGACTATTCTCTCCGCAATCGATTTCTTACCTCTGGTCATCACCATATTGACAAATTTAGTAACAGTTTTACTGTTATACTTGGGGTCTAAACTGATTTCTCTTTCCGGGGCTTTTCTTCTTCTCATGAATCCTCTCGTTCCTGATTAAAAATGTTTTTAAATAATTTTTATATTTCTTTTGAACTTTGATATTTGCTATTTGATTTACCCCGTTACACCCAGAAAGCCCCGCCCTTTAGGGCGGGGTGTAACGGGGTTTACTTAGTTTTAGCCGCTCCTGAAGCGGCTTCCTTAGGTCTCTTAGCGCCGTATTTTGAGCGTGATTTTCTCCTGTTTTGCACACCGGCAGTATCCAAAGTACCCCGGACAATATGATACCTTACGCCGGGCAAATCCTTAACCCTGCCGCCCCTGACCAAAACTATGGAATGTTCCTGTAAATTATGTCCTTCACCGGGAATATAAGAAGTAACCTCGATGCCGGTAGTAAGACGGGTCCGGGCAATCTTACGTAAAGCTGAATTGGGTTTCTTGGGAGTCATGGTCTTCACCTGAAGGCACACTCCTCTTCGCTGAGGGCAATTTTTGAGCGCCGGCGATTTAGATTTTTTTATCTTTTTGATTCGTCCGAGCCTGATAAGCTGAGAGATTGTGGGCATTTTTTTATCCTTAATTTGTAGGGGCAGAACAATGTTCTGTCCTGAGGTAGGGGCGGAACGCGTTCCGCCTCTACTCTTCCTTTACCGCTTTAGCTTCCCTGACCACCTCAATACTCTGATGTATCTTTAATCCGGTTCCCGCGGGAATAAGATGACCGACGATGACATTCTCTTTCAAACCCAGAAGGTCATCTTTCTTGCCGGAGGCCGCCGCCTCAGTGAGCACCCGGGTAGTCTCCTGAAAACTGGCTGCTGAGATAAAACTTTCGGTAGTCAGTGAGGCCTTGGTGATTCCCAAAAGAAGCGGGGTTGCCGAAGCTGACTTCGCGCCTTTTTTAGCCACCCGGGAATTCTCCCTCAGGAACTTAATTTTGTCTATATGCTGGCCAGAGAGAAAATTCGTATCTCCGGCGTCTTCTATGCGCACTTTCTTGAGCATTTGCCGNNACTTTATCTCCGGAAACCCGCAATATATCCTGCAAAACCACCGGCCCATCAGTAAGCTGTTGGCCCGCGCTGACCCGGTCGCCCTTATACACATTTGGATGTTTACCGTGAGGGATAGCGTATTCGCGTTTCATGCCGGTTGAACTTCTCACCACAATCTCTCTTTGGTTTTTCTTGCTCTCGCTAAATTCCACAAAACCGTCTATTTCGCTGATTACCGCCGGGTCCTTAGGCCTGCGGGCTTCAAACAACTCCGCTACCCGGGGCAGGCCTCCGGTAATATCGCGCGTCTTTCCGGAAACCCGGGGAATCTTGGCCACCAGCTCACCCGCCTCCGCGGTCTCGCCGTCCTTAACCATAATGTGCGCGCCTATCGGCAAAGGATATATGCCTAAAACCTCGTCCTTGGAATCAAGAATGATGATCTGAGGATGATATTCAGTTTTATGTTCAACCACTACGCGCTCAGTAACCCCGGTAACCGGATTGAGTTCCTCGCGCATGGTCTTGCCTTCTCCCATATCCTCAAATTTAACCCTGCCTTTTACTTCAGTAAGTATCGGTGAGGTGTAAGGGTCCCAGCGGACAAAAACCTCTCCTTTGTTTACCTCTTTACCTTCAGCAATACTGATAAACGCGCCCTGAGGCACGGAATACCGCTCTAATTCTCTGCCTTGCTCATTATTAACACTTACCGCGCCATTACGGTTTAAAACTATAAATTCTTTATCTTTATGAACTACCCTTAAATTATGATATTTGACACTGCCTTTGTTTTTGGCTTTCAGTGAAGATTGTTCTACCACGCGCGATGCCGTCCCTCCGATATGAAAAGTCCTCATGGTCAACTGGGTTCCCGGCTCGCCGATACTTTGAGCGGCAATTACTCCCACCGCCTCGCCTATTTCAACTAATCTTCCGGTAGCCAGGCTCCTGCCGTAACATTTGGCGCAGACTCCCCGCTCAGACTCGCAGGTCAAGACGCTGCGGATACGAATTTTTTCAATGCCCAAGCGCTCAATCATATCCGCCTTTTCTTCAGTAACCTCGCTTCCGGCGTCCACCACAGTCTCATCAGTAATAATATCTACTACATTATCCAAAGCCGTTCTTCCCGCGATACGATCCTTCAAGGAAACCACCATCTCATCGCCCTCGGCAATCGAAGCCAGGGTTATCCCGTTAAGGGTGCCGCAATCTATCTCATTTATGATGACTTCCTGAGCCACATCTACCAGCCTACGGGTTAGATAACCGGCATCAGCGGTCTTTAAAGCCGTATCCGCTAACCCTTTTCTGGCTCCATGGGTAGAGATGAAATATTCCAAAACTGTTAATCCTTCGCGGAAATTAGCGGTTATCGGATTCTCGATAATCTCACCCGAAGGCTTGGCCATAAGCCCGCGCATTCCGGCCAGCTGTCTGATCTGTAAGCGCGAGCCTCTGGCCCCGGAATCAGCCATCATAAATATGGGATTAAACGGCTCCATTTCTTTAAAGAGAAGTTCGGAAATCCTGTCGGTAGTATGAGTCCAGATATCAATGACCTTATTATATCTCTCACCATCGGTAATGATGCCCTTACGGTATTGCCCGTCAACCTTGGCCACCTCCTGCATAACCTCTTTCAGGATTTCGCCTTTAGCCTGAGGGACTTTCAAATCATCAATGGAAATAGACATTCCGCCCAGTGTCGCGTATTCAAAACCTAATGCCTTAAGCCTGTCTAAAAGTTTGATTGTTTCCATATGGCCGAATCTTTTGTAACAATCCGCCACTACCTGCCCTATACGGCTCTTATTCATTTCTAAATTAACAAAACCAAAACCGCCGGGTAACGTATCATTAAAGATAACCCTTCCCACCGTGGTCTCGATTATCTGTTTTTCTTCAATCAATTGAGTTTGAGCTAAATCAAACACCGAGCTGATTCTCACCTTTATCCGGGCATTTAAATCTACGGCGTTATCACTGTGAGCCGTCAAAACCTCATCGCGGGAAGAGAATATCTTTCCTTCTCCTTTGGCGTGGGGCTTTTCTTTGGTTAGGTAACAGCAGCCCAAAACAATATCCTGGGTAGGACTGAGAATCGGACGTCCGTCAGCGGGAGAAAAAACATTGTTTACCGAAAGCATCAGCAGTTTAGTCTCAGCCTGGGCCTCTAAAGACAACGGCACATGCACCGCCATCTGATCTCCGTCAAAATCCGCGTTAAAAGCGGTGCACACCAAAGGATGTATCTTAATGGCTTTTCCTTCAATAAGAACCGGCTGGAAGGCCTGAATGCTCAAACGGTGCAGAGTAGGAGCGCGATTTAACATCACCGGATGGTCTTTAATCACTTCATCTAAAATATCCCAGACCTCAATCTTGGCTCTTTCCACCATCCTTTTAGCGCCTTTAATGCTATGCACAAAACCTTTTTCCCGAAGCTTCTTAATGATAAACGGCTCAAAGAGTTCTAAGGCCATCTGTTTGGGCAGGCCGCACTCGTTCATCTTCAACTCCGGCCCGACCACAATAACCGATCGCCCGGAATAATCCACCCGTTTTCCCAGGAGATTCTGGCGGAAACGGCCCTGTTTTCCTTTAAGCATATCCGATAACGACTTTAAGGGCCGGCTGCTTGCCCCCATAACCGCCCGGCCGTGCCTTCCGTTATCCAAAAGGGCGTCCACCGCCTCCTGGAGCATCCTCTTTTCATTGCGGATGATTATCTCCGGGGCATTTAATTCCATCAGTTTCTTGAGACGGTTATTACGGTTAATTACCCTGCGGTATAGATCATTCAGATCCGAAGTGGCGAATCTTCCGCCGTCAAGAGGAACCAAGGGGCGCAGATCCGGAGGAATAACCGGAAGAACCTCTAAGACCATCCACTCCGCCTTATTACCGGAGTTTTTAATATCCTCAACTAATTTTAGAATCTTGGTAGTCTTGCGGTTAGAAGGAGTGTCTTTGCCCTCACCTAAACTCTTGCGCATTTTGACGCAAAGTTCATCAAGGTCAGCTTCTTTGAGCATATCCCGGATTGCCTCCGCGCCTATCTTAGCCTTAAAACTAGTGCCGTATTTCTCTACACAGGCCTGGTATTTTTCTTCACTAAGTAATTCTCTTTTCTTTAAAGGTGTATCCTGAGGATCAATAACCACATATTCTTCATAATAGATTACCTTTTCCAGCTCCCTCAGGCCTAAGCCTAATATAGCGGATAAACGGCTGGGCACCGCTTTAAAAAACCAAATATGAGTAACCGGGCAAGCCAGTTCAATATGGCCCATCCTCTCACGCCTGACCGAAGAACGGTCAATAGTTACCCCGCATCTGTCGCAGGTAATACCTTTAAACTTTATCCCCTTATATTTTCCGCAGTTACACTCCCAGTCTTTCACCGGGCCGAATATCTTTTCACAAAAAAGCCCGCCCTTCTCAGGTTTAAGGGTACGATAGTTTATAGTCTCGGCCTTCCTGATCTCACCTTTTGACCAAGAGTGAATTACCTGGGGTGAAGCTATTTTAATTGTTATAGAATCAAAATTAACTATTTCTTGGGACATGGATCCTCGCTTCGCTCGGATAGATTACAGATTACAGAGAACAGAGAAAACATTTTGCTGTTATTTGTGCTCTTTAGAGACCTGGGTTTTTATATCTAAGGCTAAACCCTGTAATTCTTTTATTAAGACGTTGAAAGATTCCGGAGTGCTGGAATCAAGCCTCTGTTCACCCTTAACTATATTTTCATAAATACGGGTCCGGCCCTTGACATCATCAGACTTTACCGTAAGCATTTCCTGGAGGGTATAGGCCGCGCCATAGGCCTCCAGGGCCCAGACTTCCATTTCACCAAATCTTTGTCCGCCGAACTGGGCTTTTCCGCCTAAAGGCTGCTGAGTAACCAAAGAATATGGGCCTATTGAACGGGCATGGATCTTTTCATCAACCATATGGTTTAATTTCATCATATAGATATAGCCCACGGTTGCCTTCTGAGAAAAAGGAAGCCCGTTATAACCGTCATACAACTGAATCTTGCCATCCTCAGGAAGGCCGGCCTTTTTAAGCATCTCTTTTATCTCGCTTTCGGCGGCGCCGTCAAAGACCGGACTGGATATTTTTATCCCCAGGGCATGAGCCGCCCAGCCTAAATGAGTTTCTAAAATCTGGCCTACATTCATACGCGAAGGCACGCCCAAAGGATTAAGCACTATTTCCACCGGCGTGCCATCCGCCAAAAACGGCATATCTTCTTCGGGAAGTATTCGGGCGAGCACGCCTTTATTGCCGTGGCGCCCGGCAAGCTTATCTCCTACTGCCAGCTTTCTCTTGATGGCGACATACGCGACTACCCGCTTAAGAACTCCCGGAGGAAGCTCATCTCCGCGGTGAATCTTTTCAATTTCCTGTTCTTGTTCAGTTAATAATTCCTTAATCTGCTCTTCAAAAGAAGCGGTTAAGACAGCCGCTTCTTCATTAGCGCTATAATCAATACGATCTAATTTATTTTTATCCACTCCCAAGAACTTACTCAAGCGGAGAATTTTTTCTTCTTCCACAAATTCTACTTCCTGTTTATAGTAAGCCTTGATCTCGCGGATTTTGGCCAATTCCTGCTTCTTTTCTTCCTTAGATTTTCTGCCTCTGTCTTTACGTTGAAAGACATGGATATCCACTACTACGCCTTCCACTCCCGGAGGGACCACTAATGAGGTATCCCGGACATCCCCGGCCTTCTCGCCGAATATCGCCCTTAAAAGCCGTTCTTCGGAGGAAAGTTCGGATTCAGTCTTAGGGGTAACCCTGCCCACCAGTATCGCGCCGGGGTGGACCTCCGCGCCGACGCGGATAATTCCGTCCTTATCCAGGTCTTTAAGGCTTTCTTCGGAAACATTAGGAATATCCCGGCTAATCTCTTCATTCCCCAGGCGGGTTTCAGTTGCTTCAATCTGGAATTCCTCAACATGGATAGAGGTAAAGATGTCTTCTTTGGAAATTTTCTCGGAAACAAGGATAGCGTCCTCAAAGTTAAAACCGCGCCAGGGCATAAAAGCAACCAAAAGATTTTTGCCTAAAGCCAGCTCTCCTTTATCGGTACTCATTCCGTCGGCAATAGCCTGTCCTTTTTCTATCTTCTCTCCTAATTTAACCAGCGGCCTTTGATTTATACAGGTATCGGCATTGGAGCGCTGAAATTTCTTCAGCTTATAAGTATTCTTTCCCACGGTAATGCTTGAACCGTCAAAGGCGCTCACCTTGCCTTCTTCCTTAGCGACTACCGTCGCTCCGGAGTCAATGGCCACCTTATATTCCATATCCGTAGCCACAAAAGGGGATTCAGTAATCATCAGGGGAACGGCCTGCCTCTGCATATTTGAACCCATCAACGCGCGGTTGGCATCATCATGCTCTAAAAATGGTATTAGCGCGGCGGCTACCGAAACTAACTGTTTAGGGCTGACATCCATATACTCCACTTTCTTGGGGTCAGCCTTGGGGAAGTCGCCTTTAAGGCGGCAGGAAACCCCCTTTTCCTGAAAATGGCCGTCAGGACCGACAACCGCGTTGGCCTGAGCAATAAGCTTGTTCTCTTCAATATCAGCGGTCAAATATTCAATCTTGCGGGTAACTTTACCGTCTTCAACCTTACGGTAAGGAGTCTCCAGTAACCCTAAATCATTTACCTGGGCAAAAGTGCTTAGAGAAGCGATTAAACCAATATTCGGCCCTTCGGGAGTCTCCACGGGACAGACCCTTCCGTAATGCGAAGAGTGGATATCCCTGACCTCAAAACCCGCTCTTTCCCGGGAAAGGCCTCCCGGTCCAAGAGCGGAAAGCCTGCGCTTATGGGTCATCTCAGCCAAAGGATTCACCTGATCCATAAACTGAGAAAGTTGGGAACGTCCGAAGAAATCCTTGATCTGGTTAGATAAAAGTTTGGAATTTATCAAATGATGCAGGTTCAAGGTATGAAATTCAGACAAGACCGCCAGGCGCTCCCGGATAGATTTCTCTAAACGGGTCAAACCTATGCGCACCTGGTTTTGAACCAGTTCACCGACACTCTTGATGCGCCTGTTTCCTAAATGGTCAATATCGTCAATCTGTCCGATTCCCTCTCTTAATTTTATTAAGTATTCAATTACTTTAATTACTGTGGGGGCGTCAAGTATCCGCTTATCCAGAGAAATATCAATACCAAGTTTACGGTTTAAGATGAACCTGCCGGCGCGGGAGAGGTCATAACGGCGGGGGTCAAAAAATAATCTATAAAAAAGATTTTCCGCCGCTTCGGGAGTCATTGGTTCCGCCGGGCGCATCTTGCGGTAGAAATCAGCTAACGCTTCTTCTTTATTTTTAGTAAAATCTTTCTTCAGGGTATTGAGAATCTGCGGGTAAGGCTTGGAACCAAAGGCGTTTAAAATATCTTCATCGGTAGAATAACCGATAATCCGTAAAATCTGGGTCACCGGAAAATTACGGCGATGGTCCACATAAGCCAGGATCACTTCAGAAATATCATACTTAAACTCAAGCCAGGCCCCATGATACGGAATTACCCGGCCATGGAATATTTTTTTCCCGGTAGGATGCATCTCCTCTTCAAAGGAAACACCCGGCGAACGCTGCAACTGAGAAACCACCACCCTCTCATCACCGTTAATAATAAAGGTCCCAGTATCGGTCATCAGAGGAATTTCTCCGAAATACGCCTCTTGCTCTTTAACTTCTCCGGGGCTGACCAGTTTGAATCGGACCTTCAGGGGAGCGGCATAGCTCATTGAACGCCGGCGGCATTCATCCACATCGTACTTTGGTTTTCCTAAATTGTAGCCGATAAAATCAAGGCGCACCTGGCGGTCAAAACTTTCAACAGGAAAAATCTCGTTAAAAACTTCCTGCAGGCCGATATTCTTACGCTGTGAAGGAGATACCTCAATCTGCAAAAATTCAGCGTAAGACAAACGCTGGATATCCAACAGATGCGGCATATTATAAACTTCTTTGATTTTGGCGAAATTTTTACGTTCTGGCATTTTTGAGTATTATCTTAGGTTTATGCTCTTGTGTTTTGAGTATTTATAAAATTCGACTCGATAACTCAATGAACTCAAGCAACTCTATAAACTATTTTAACTCTACCGTAGCTCCCGCGGCCTCAAGCTTTTTCTTTATTTCTTCGGCTTCCGCCTTGGGGAGGCCATCCTTAACTGTTTTAGGGGCGCCGTCAACTAAATCCTTGGCCTCTTTAAGCCCTAAGTTAGTGATAGTGCGCACTTCCTTAATAACCGCGATCTTATTCGCTCCGGATGAGATGAGCACCACGGAAAAAGCGCTCTTTTCTTCAACCGCCGCGGCAGGAGCCGCTGTGCCGCCGGCTTGCGGCATAGCCACTGCCGCCTGGCCTGAAACCCCAAATTTATCCTGAAGCTCTTTGACTAAATCAGCAAGCTCCAGCACATTCATTCCTTCAATTGACTTGATTACATCATCTTTAACAGCCATTTTATCCTCTCCTTTTAATCGCAAATACGCAGAATAAATATTAAAAGAGACAACCTTTACACCGCGAAAAACGCAAAAAACAGATAAGAAATTTTTGTGCCTTTGCGGTGTCTGTTGTTTTTAACCTATTTTGCGCTTTTGCGCTATCTGATTAAGCACGATCACTAATTTATTTAAAACGCCCCCAAGGGTAAAAACCAAACCTGCCAGCGGAGACTTTAGGGCGAATACCACCTGGGCTATCAATACCTCTTTAGAGGGAAGCTTGGCTATATTTTCAATATCTTTCTGCTTAAACAGGCTTCCCTTATAATAAGCCCCCTTCAAGATGAGCTTATCGTTCTCTTTGGCAAATTTAGAAAGGATTTTTGAAACAACGGCAATATCATTATCACTAAAGACCAGGGCCGCCGGCCCCTCAAAAAGTCCGTCTAAGCCATCAATTTTAGAGTCTTTAAGGGCTATCTTCATCAGGCTGTTTTTGGCAACAAAGAGCCTGGATTTCCCATCCCTGAGCGCGATTCTCAGCTGGCTCATTCTAAAGCTGTCCAGCCCTAAATATTGAACCACAAAAAGGCTGTCAGATTCACCGATATCCTTCTTTAATCTGTTAACAGCCGCGTTACGAAAAAAACTGCCTAATTTCACCCCGTTAGACCTCCCCTTAGTCTGTTTTTAAGATCTCTTTTACCCATGCCTGATTTTAAATATTATGTTGTTCTACTCTTAATTCTAGATTACCAGTAACTCCTGTGTAAAATTTATCATTCTTTTCGCTCTTTAATACATAACAATAATACCAGAGAGGTCTAACGGGGTTCATAGGGTAAGCCGGACTCCCGGGCTCATACTGCAAGAAATAAAAATAGACTTAATAAAATTTCCTTTGACTGTCCCCGGCCTTGACTGGGTAATGACCTCAATAACCTTGGAGGCATTCTCAAGAAGCTGCGTCTCGCTAAAACTAATCTTTCCCGCGGGCGCCTGGATTCCCGATTGCTTATCTACTTTAAATTCTACCCTGCCGCCCCTGATCGCTTTAACCGCCTGAGCGACATTAACAGTTACGGTTCCGGTTTTGGGGCTGGGCATCAGGCCTTTTGGCCCTAAAATTTTCCCTAAGCGGCTTAAATCTTTCATCATATCCGGGGTAGCAACCGCGGCGTCGAAATCAAGAAAACCGGCGGCCACCTTATCAATAAGTTCACTGCCTCCCACGAAATCCGCCCCTGAGGCCTTGGCCTCTTTTTCCTGTTCGCCTTTACAGAAAACAGCCACGCGCACTGTCTTTCCCGTGCCATGGGGAAGGCTCACCGTGCCCCGGACGAGCTGGTCTGATTTCTTAGGGTCAACATTGACGTAAAAATTTAAATCAACCGTCTGGTCAAACTTGGTTGACGGAAATTTCTTTAAAATAGCAATCGCCTCTTTAAGGCCGTAGGATTTATCCGCGTCAAAAAGTTTTATAGTCTCTTCGTATCTCTTGCTTCTTTTTCTTGACATTTATCCCTCAACCGCGATGCCCATGCTTCTGGCCGTGCCCGCGATTACCTTGAACGCCTGTTTTATATCGGTGCAATTCAAGTCTTTTAATTTTAGATTAACTATTTCTTCCACCTGCTTACGGGTAACAGTCCCGATTTTTTCTTTTCCCGCCTGGCCTGAGGCCTTGGCGATATTTGCCGCCCTTTTAAGCAGGATCGAGCTGGGCGGGCTTTTAATTATAAAAGTAAAGGTTTTATCCTCGTATACGCTGATTACCGCCGGAAGGATTAGGCCTTCCCTGCCCTTAGTCTGGTCGTTGAATTGTTTGCAGAACTGCATTATGTTCACGCCGTGCTGGCCTAATGCCGGGCCAACCGGAGGGGCCGGATTAGCCTGCCCCGCGGGAACATGCAATTTTATCTGCGCGACTATTTTTTTAGCCATCTTATACCTTCTCCACCTGCCAATACTCTAACTCAACCGGTGTTGCCCGGCCAAAAATAGAAACCGCGACCTTCAACTTTCCTTTTTCAGGACGAACTTCTTCAATGGTCCCGTTAAAATTAACAAACGGCCCTTCAGTAACCCTCACCTGCTCATCTTTGGCGAAGACAATCTTAGGGCTGGGCTTAGCCTGAGTATCTTCGGATTTCTTAAGAATGCCCTTGACTTCTTCGTCAGGTAAAGATGAAGGCTGTCTTCCTAAGCCTATAAAACCGGTTACTCCGGGAGCAGTCTTTACCAGAAGATAGCTCGCGTCATTCAAATCCATCTCTACCAATAAATATCCCGGGAAGAATTTTCTCTGGGTTACTCTTTTCTTGCCGCTTCTAATCTCAGAAATCTGCTCTGTAGGAATCATTACCTGTCCAAAAGAATCTTTATCCCGCGAACTTGATATGCGTTTTTCTAAATTTGCTTTTACCTTTTCCTCAACGCCGGTCTGGGTATGGACTACGTACCACTTTTTCATTTTATAAAATAGGTAAACATTTTAGACAGACACAAATCCACAACTCCGATATATACCGCCATAATCAAGGTAACTGTCATGACCGCGCCCGTGGCCCCAATCAGTTCCTGGCGGGTTGACCAGGAAACCTTGCTTAATTCCACTTTTACTTCGCTCAAGAATTTTTTAGTCTTTTTTATCATCCTTAGAAAGAATATTATTTATATATTAACCGGCCGCGTTTCCTTAAATTACCAGGAGCGGCAGGGCTCGAACCTGCAGTCCCGGTTTTGGAGACCGGTGGTTTGCCATTAACCGACGCTCCTATATAAAAACGCTGAACCACGCGGAACTTCACGCTGAACCACGCATAATCTTTATCGCGTAGTTCCGCGTCCTGTTTTGCGTAGTTCCGCGATCTATACCGGCGTCTACTTGATTTCTTTATGCTCCGCGTGCTTGCGGCAAAATCTGCAGTATTTGCTCAAAAGAAGCTTTTCTTGATGTAACTTTTTATTTCTAGTGGTAGTATAATTACGGTTTTTACAAACCGAACACTCCAGGGTTATAGTTTCACGCATGTCTTATAGATCCTTTGTCGCTATCGCTCCTCAGGATTAAATTCACGCTTTTTCTGCGCGAATTTAAGCTGGAGACGGGAATCGAACCCGTGACCCCGTCCTTACCAAGGACGTGCTCTACCAACTGAGCTACTCCAGCAGATTGTTAACCGCTTTTTCACTCCAGTTGTAATCCCTTATTAAGCTTAACAGACATTATTATCTACTGGCCTAATTCCTTTTTTACCTATGAAATCGCCGGAATAAAAGAAACAAAAACCACCCCTTCTAAGAATTACGTTTTTTTCGCGCAATCCTTATCTTGGATTTGGTTCGATTTTATTTTGCTGGAATTTTGACCTTTTCTTTACTACCTGTCCCGCCAACAACAAAGAAACACCAAAGGACAGAAAAGACCTGTTTACCCTGCAAAAACCAGCTTTCTTTTCTACGCGAATAGTGGTAAACATTTACAGTGGAATCATAATTTTAATACAAAAAAAACTTTTGTCAAGCTTTTTTATCATTTTT